>JASFOV010000234.1:0-7107 GCA_050116355.1 Anaerolineae bacterium | reverse complement strand
ACCGCAGTTGCCCGCTCGCTATTGGAGAGGCGAAACCTTTGACATCTACACCGGCCACGGCTGGGCCAGCAGTCCGGTGGAACCGCGCACCATCGACCGCTCGGAGCCACTGATCGACCGCCCGCCTGGTCGTGACGAACTCCGGCAGGCATTCGAGTTGGTCGTACCTGCAAGAGCAGTAACCTATGCTGCCAACGCCCCACTGCAACTGGATCGCCCGGTGCAAGCGTGGTGGCGTGGGCCTGAGGATCTCGCCTGGCTGAGCCATGCGGCAGATCGTTATGAGGTGATCTCCATCCCGCCCGAACCATCTGTCGATGATCTGCGCGCCGCAACAGAACAATTGCCTTTTGACCTGGCTGACCGCTACCTGGCGCTGCCAGACTCGCTTCCAACCCGCGTTCTTGATCTGGCCGCGGAGGTAGCCGAAGGGGCGGACACGCGATACGATCAAGCTCGCGCCTTGGAGACCTTCTTGCGAACCTACACCTATACGCTGGACATTCCCGCCCCACCTACGGATCACGACGTAGTGGATCACTTCCTGTTCGAACTGCAGGAAGGCTACTGCGACTACTATGCCTCTGCCATGGTTGTCATGGCCCGGGCGGTCGGCGTGCCAGCGCGGTTTGCGACAGGCTATGCCCAAGGCACCTTCGACCATGATGCCGGGCGCTGGGTGGTGACGGAGAAGGATGGACACTCCTGGGCAGAGATCTATTTCGAGGGCATTGGCTGGGTCGAATTTGAACCTACGTCTGGACTGCCGGCTCTCGATCGTCCCCGTGACAGCTTTGGGCGGGCGCGGCCCACCGTGCCCCCAATCCCACCGCGTGCCGGGCAGTGGTGGGATCGGGTCCCGTGGGTGCTGCTGGTGTGGGTAGGCCTGGTGACCCTGCTGGCGGCCTTTGTCGCCTGGATCTGGTTCCGGAGGCGGCAGCCGATCACGGCAGCTGAGTTGGTGCGCAATCGCCATCAACGCTTGGTACACTGGGGCGATCGCCTGGGCACACCCCTGCGCGACGGCCAGACCGCGCAAGAGTATGGCGCGGCCTTGAGTGCAGCCCTCAGTGCCCGGGGCAGTGCATCCCGCTGGTCCACAGTTCGCCAGGCCAGTGACGATGCCCCGGACGGGATACGGGAACTGACAGCCGCCTATGTGCGCGCTCAGTACAGCCCCGAGCCGGTCTCAGGGCGCGAAGGATGGCGCATCCGCGAGCGGTGGCAGCAGCTAAAGCGACAGTTGTGGTGGCTGTGGCTGGCCTCGGGGCCCGAGCCCACTGAAAAAGATGGCCGGGATGACTGAGCCGAGATGCTGGACCAGATGAAAGAGCCGAGCGTCCTGGGCAACCTAGCCGACATCGCCGGACGCTTTCGCTTGGAGGGGGACTTGATCGGCGCAGCCCCTCTGATGTCGGGACACATCAACGATACGTACGTCATCTGCTGCCACGAGCAATCGGGAGCGGCACGCCGCTACTTGCTGCAGCGGATCAACCACCACGTATTCTGGCATCCGCAGCAGCTAATGGAAAACATCGAGCGGGTGACTGCCCACCTGAGGCATCGGATACGGGCTGCCGGCGGTGAGCCAGAGCGGGAGACACTGACCCTGATCCCCACAAAGACAGGCGGGACATGGTTCAAGAGCAAGGATAGCGCATACTGGCGTGCCGAGGTGTTTATCGAAGGGGCCCGGACGTACAAAGTCCCGCAGAATTTGGACCAAATCTACCAGGCAGGCCAGGCTTTTGGTCGCTTCCAGCGATGGCTCAGCGACTATCCGGTCGAGAACCTGCACGAAACGATTCCCGACTTTCACCACACGCTGAAACGCTACGAGGCCTTGCAGGCGGCTATCGCTCGTGACCCAGCCAACCGGGCCCGCCAGACGCGGGACGAGATCGCGTTCGTGGAGCAAAGAGCCGGGGAGACGACAGTCCTGGTTGACTTGAGGGCAGCAGGGCGATTGCCCAATCGCGCCACCCACAACGACACCAAGTTCGACAACGTTTTGATCGATGATGAGACCGGGGCGGGCCTTTGTGTCATCGATCTGGACACAGTGATGCCCGGATCGGCATTGTACGACTTTGGGGATGCCGCCCGCTCGATGGTAAATCCTGCGGCGGAGGACGAGAGACATCTGGACAAAGTCGCCTTGCGGCTCGATGCTTTTGAGCGGTTGGTCAAAGGGTTTCTCGACGCCACCCGGGCGCACCTGACTCCTTTGGAGATTGAACTCCTCCCTTTCTCCGCGAAGCTAATGACCCTAGAGTGCGGCATACGGTTCCTCACAGATTTCATCAATGGCGACGCCTACTTTCGCATCCAGCGGGCGAACCAGAATCTGGATCGCTGCCGGACCCAGTTCAAACTGGTGCAGGAAATGGAGCAACACGCCGGGGAGATGCAGCGCATCGTGCGCCAGGCGTACTAGAATTAGGCTGGAGCTGAGCGGCCTCGACCAGTCGCGGGGGCGCGAATTTCCCATTTCCTGGGTTTCCCGCTATAATCTCATTACCTAGCACCAAGTGGAGGACCAGAATGAGCAACGAACCCAAGAGGCTGGCACCCGACGAGTTGTGGAACCCCTGTGACACAGCCATCTTTGACTTCGAAGACAGCACCACGCTACCCGGCGAGATGACCATCATCGGCCAGGAACGGGCCGTGCAGGCTATCGACTTTGGCACGAGCATTACAAGCGTGGGCTACAATGTGTACGCCTTGGGGCACAGCGGCACTGGCAGGACAACCACCATTCATACCTTCTTGGACCGCATCGCTGCCGGTCAACCGGTGCCTGGTGATTGGATCTATGTCAACAATTTTGCCGATCCGAACCAGCCCAACGCCATCTCGATGCCGACTGGAACCGCTGTTGCCTTTCGCCGTGACATGCAGGAACTGGTAAGAGATCTCCAGCGGGAGATCCCCCGCGCCTTTGAGAGCGAGGATTATGAAAAGCAGAAAGAGTCGATTGTTCGCGAGATGCAGGAGCAACGCAACGCCGCCTTTGCGCAACTGGAGCACAAAGTAAACGAGCGGGGCTTCACTCTGCTCAAGACGGCGATGGGATTGGGCATCGCGCCAGTCCTCAACGGGCAAGTACTGACGCCTGAAGCCTACCAGCAACTCGACGAGAGCACTCGCGAGGATATCGAGAGCCGCCAACAGGTCCTCCAAAGTGAGATGTCCGAAACGATGCGGGAGATTCGCGATCTGGAGAAGAGCACCAAACGCCGGCTAGATGAATTTGACCGCGAGATCGCCGACTTTGCCGTGAGCCATCTGATCGAAGATCTCCGGGAGAAGTACAGCGACATGGATGAGATACCCGACTACCTCTCTGAGGTTCACGACGATGTCGTGGACCATGTTGACGGTTTCAAGGCAGAGGAGAAAGAACCAGCCAAGGGATTGGCTGCTGCTGTGCGCAGCGGTGAGCACGAAACCCTTCTGAAGCGATATACGGTCAATGTGATCGTGGACCATAGCCAGCAAGAGGGAGCACCCATCATCTTTGAGACCAACCCAACCTACGGCAACTTGGTGGGGCGCATCGAACACCGTTCCGAGTTTGGCGCACTGGTCACGGACTTTACCATGATCAAACCTGGCAGCCTGCACCGGGCCAATGGCGGCTATCTCGTGGTGGAGATTGGGGGCTTGGCATCTAACCCGCTGTCGTGGGAAGCGTTGAAGCGTTCTATCAAGAATCGCTGCATCCGCACCGAGGTGGCGGGTGCTCAACTGCAGATTGTATCCACTCTGACACTGGAACCAGAACCCATCCCGCTGGATGTCAAGGTGCTGCTGATCGGCGATCCATTGACCTACTACCTGCTTCACGAGCACGATGAGGACTTTCGCAAGCTGTTCAAGGTCCAAGCCGACTTTGGCGCCACTTTCGACCGGACACCAGAGGCGTGTGGCAACTATGCCCAATTCATCGCAGCGCGTTGCGCCGATGAAGATCTGCTACCGTTCTCCCGCGAAGCGGTGGCCCGTGTCGTCGAATACGGTTCGCGGCTGGCCGAGCACCAACAGAAGCTATCCACCCGCTTTGGCAGGATCACCGATCTGCTCCGCGAGGCTAGCTATTGGGCCCAAAGCGCTGGACGGGAGCAGACCACACCAGCAGATGTAGACGAAGCCATCGAGCAGCAGATTTACCGCGCCAACCGGGCGGAGGAGCAGATCCAAGAACAGATCGACGATGGGACTCTGCGGGTGGACGTGAGCGGCGAGGCAATAGGACAGATCAACGGTCTGTCCGTGCTCTCACTGGGCAACTACGCTTTCGGCCGCCCGTCGCGCATCACGGTACGGACCTTTACCGGCCGCACCGGCGTGGTCTCTTTGGACCGTGAGGCCAAGCTTAGCGGCAGGATCTATAACAAGGGGGTGCTGACGCTGACCGGCTACCTCGGTGGAAAATACGCCTTGGAGGCACCACTGAGTTTGACGGCCTCTATCTCGTTCGAGCAATTGTACACCGAGATCGAAGGCGATAGCGCCAGTTCCGCCGAGCTATACGCCCTCCTCAGCAGCTTGAGCGGGCTACCCTTGAAACAGGGCATCGCCGTCACCGGTGCTGTGGACCAGCAGGGCAACGTCCAGCCGATCGGCGGGGCCAACGAAAAGATCGAGGGCTTTTACGAGACCTGTAAGCGAAAAGGGCTGACGGGCGAGCAAGGCGTGATCCTGCCACAGAAGAATGTAGTGAATCTGATGCTGCGCCAGGAGGTCCGCAAGGCAGTGGCGGAGGGCCGTTTCCATATCTATCCCGTTGATACCATCGACGAGGGGATCGAGATCCTGACCGGCGTCTCAGCTGGAGAACAGCAGGAAGACGGATCGTACGACAAAGACTCGGTGCACGGCCGCGTGCTGGCCCAGCTGAAGGAGCTGGCCGAAAACCTCCAACAAAAGGAAGACAAGGACAAGGTCGAGGAATCTGAGGAGAGAACGATATAGGCGCCCGAGGGATTGGCGATGCGGGCGCAGTTTAATCCCTCTTCAAAAGACTCTGCACACAGGCAGTTAAGGAGCGTACGGTTGAACGAGTTTCCGGTCCTGCAGACTGAACGTCTTGTACTTCGGGAGTTCAAAGAGGCAGATATTCCTGCGGTATATGCCATTTTTTCGAAGGACGCCGTCACCGAACACTATAATTTCGAGACGATGTGCACGATCGGACAGGCCCAGCGCTTGGTGAAGGCTCGCCGGCAGGCGTTCTACAAAGAGGCGGGAGTCCGCTGGGCCATCACACGGCGCGGGCAGTCCAATGGCGTCATTGGCTCCTGCGGCTGCTACAACCTACACAAGACGTTCTGCTCCATGGAGATCGGATACGACCTCCATCCCGACTTTTGGCGACAGGGCATCATGTCTGAGGCGTTGGAAGCTATGCTCACCTTTTGCTTTGGGAAGCGGTTCCTCATCCCACTAAACCGGGTGGTAGCGCTCACCGAACTGGAAAATCTCGCCTCCATCGGTCTGCTGCTCAAGCTGGGCTTTCAGCCGGAAGGCATCCACCGCGAATACGGTTTCTGGAAGGGGACCTTTCGCGACGTGCGCAGCTTCTCGCTGCTCCGCCGGGATTGGGAACAATAGCTTGCCGAGGAGCCAGGTGGCTCTGTGGGTGATCGCGGCCGGGCGGCGCTGGACCTGTTCCTCTCTGATCTGGCGCGGTCCCCTCGACAGCTGAGAGTGAACGGTTTGACTGGCGGCCTGTCTGTTTGTGGCTGGGTGTCCTAGCGCGTGGGGTGGACCGACAGGTACTGATTTAGGATCGATGCCGCTTGGCCCTGAAGCTGGTAGCTCTCCCACTCCTGAAACGCGGTCATGGCAAAGATGGAGGCACCCTGTACATAGTCATCCAATTGAAGCTGGCTGTCGTACCAGGCGAGTTGCTCCACATAGTTACCAGCAGTGTCAGGCCCCATTCCCAGTTCAGCCCAGTAGCCGGCAAAGTCCTTCCAACCTTTGCCCGATGGGCCAGGGCGATCTGTGACCAAACCATCCACCCCACACTCGGTGATCAACAAGGGTAGCCGCAAGCCCCAGGGTTCAAGATACTGGCGATAGACTTTGCGGTAGCGCAATGTAAGCCAGCCCTCATCGGCGGCATCGGCGCGGAAATCGAGCGGAGCGCGCGTCGTATTGAACCACATGGTGGGCGCCGAGTACTCGTGCAAACCAAGGTAGCCATTATGGGTTTGGGCCGCTTCGAGGGCAGGGCGGAAGGCTGGCCACCACTCCAGGGGCGGCTGTCCCGCGCCAAAGTTGCCTACCACAGCCCGCAACCCTTGCTCATCCAGTAGGCGCGCTCGTTCAGCCTCTAGCTCGGCCAACTTGCGCATCTGGTCCTGATTGCCAGGCACAGGTTCATTGAATCCTTCCCAGGCATCCACGAGCCCCACCCGGCGTGCATCCAAAGCCAACGGCAAAACGGCATCGACCGCGCGGCGAGCTTCGGCGCGTGGATCCGCACGGTCGAGTTGCACTTGACCCAACGTCACCCGTCCGATGATGATGGTTTCAGGCGATCGAGCTTTGACCTCGGACAGGAAGGCGGGATCGAGTTCAATGGTCTTGAGCAGGGCGACGTTCTTGGTAGCGATCAAATCCATGATCTGAGGATGGTACCATGCCACGAATAGACCTAGCTTGGTGGGCGGACCAGCTGGGAAGGGGGTTGGTGGCGGCGTAGGCGTCGGTGTAGGAGGGGGCGTGGCCGTCGGCGGAGCTGTGTTTGACGCTGTGGGCAGGGGCGAATCTAGCGGTGATTCGAGGGCCGACTGGAAGGGGTCGTTTGGCGTTGCGGTGGATGAGCGAGTAGGGGGCGGCATGCTCCGCGTTGGTGTCGGGGTGGTGGTGGCCGTTGCAGGCGGGACCCGGGTGCGGCTGGGCGCTGGCACGACCTCCGGCGTCTGTGGAGAGGCGCCACAAGCTTGTACGAGTGCGGTGACAGTCGCAGCGCCCGCTACTTGCAGGAAGCGGCGGCGGCTGATATGGTTTGGAGGTTCAGACATCGGTCTATTGTACCATCAAACCGCGGGCGGGTCCATCACGGATGGGCAACGGACAGGGTCCCAT
>JASFOV010000233.1:0-7132 GCA_050116355.1 Anaerolineae bacterium | reverse complement strand
CTCGGTTGACACCTGGGCGACTGCCACTATGTTAGTGGCAATCATCGAACCGCCAAGCGGTTCCCCATCTTTGCCAACCTGCTCGATTATGTCGGCATCAGCTCCGAGCGGCTCCTGCTGGATTGGGTCTCCGCATCCGAGGCCAACCGCTTTGCCGACGTCGTCGAAGGCTTCACCCAGCGGATCCGGGAGCTCGGCCCGCTAGAGACAAAAGAGGTGGCCTAGGTATGGACAGATTGGCCTCAACACAAGAAGCCGTGAAGAAACTGCTCGACAGCGGTGAGGTGGATGGTGTGCTGGCCCTGCGGGCCGATGGCCCGGCGACCACCCCCCACCTATTCCAGCCCGGAGACAGCCTGGAGGACTTGCGACTCTGGCCCAAGTATGCCATCCCCAGGACCATGGATATGCTGCTCGAAGCGGATCCAGAGGTCAAATTGGGCATGGTGACCCGCGGCTGCGAAGAACGGGGCCTGATCGAGATGGCCAAGCGCAACCAGGTGGACATGGACCGTATTGCGATGATCGGCCTGGCCTGCACCACCGAGGAGCGCGACGCATGCCGCTGTGCCTGGCCCTACCCCACCCACATCGATGTGGGCGAGAAGGTAGAGGGCACGGCCGACGCTCTGGTGGCCGAACATGAAAATCTCAGCGCCGAAGAACGGGCCGCCTTCTGGAAAAAGCAGTTCAGCCGCTGCATCAAGTGCTACGCCTGCCGGACTGTGTGCCCGCAGTGTTTCTGCGAGGTTTGCGTTCTGGAAAAGGACCTTTGGGTCGAGACAGGTACCCTGGCCCCGCCTTTCCCGTCCTACCACCTCATCCGTGCTTACCACACCGTCAGCAAGTGCGTGGGCTGTATGGAATGCGAGCGGGCTTGTCCGGCCGACATCCCCCTGACGGTGCTGTACACCCTGCTGCGCCGCGATGCCGAGGAGATGTTCCACTATGTGCCCGGGCGCAGTGTGGATGACCCGCCGCCACTGGTGGTCGAAACCATGTGGCAAGGAGATTGACCCGTGCAATACGAAAACGTCCTCACAACGTGCGTATACTGTGGCTGCGGCTGCGGCATCTACCTCGAGGTGCTGGATGGCAAAGTAGTGGGTGCCCTGCCGGCCAAAGGCCACCCCATCAACGAGGGCAGGCTCTGCATCAAGGGCTGGAACGTCCATGACTTTGTCTACCACCCCGAACGCCTGACAACGCCCCTCATCCGCGACGAAAAAGGCGGGGAGCTGCGGGAAGCGACCTGGGATGAGGCCCTGAATCTGGTCGCCAGCCGTCTGAGCCAGATCCAGTCCACGGATGGGCCGGATGCCATTGGCTTCCTGGCCTCGGCCAAGTGCACCAACGAAGAGAACTACCTCTTGCAGAAACTGGCGCGGGGGGTCATCGGCACCAACAACGTCGATCACTGCGCCCGTCTTTGACACAGCCCCACCGTGGCCGGTCTGGTCACAGCATTTGGCAGCGGGGCGATGACCAACAGTGTCCCTGAGTTTGAAGAGACCGATTGCTTCCTGATTACCGGTTCCAATACCACCGAGGCCCACCCGCTCATCGCCACCCGGGTCATGCGCGCCCAGGAGCATGGCGCCAAGGTGATCGTCGTCGATCCGCGTGACATCCAGATCGCCAAGATCGCCGATCTGCACCTGCAGCAGCGACCCGGCACAGACGTCGCTTGGCTCAACGGCATGATGCACATCATCATCGAGGAAGAACTGTACGACGCCGAGTTTGTCAGCGAGCGCACCGAAGGCTTCGAAGAACTCAAGGCCGCCGTAGCCGACTATACCCCCGATCGCGTAGAAAGCATCACCGGCATCCCGGCCGGCGATCTCAGGACAGCAGCGCGCTATTATGCCCAAGCCGAGTATTCGGCCATCCTCTACGCCATGGGCATCACTCAGCACACCACCGGCGTGGACAACGTGCTCTCCTGCGCCAACCTGGCCATGCTGACGGGCAACGTGGGCAAGCCGGGCACCGGCGTCAACCCTCTGCGCGGTCAGAACAATGTGCAGGGGGCCTGCGACCTGGGCGGCCTGCCCAATGTCTACTCCGGCTATCAGGCTGTCACCGTACCCGCCGTCCAGGAAAAGTTCCAGGAGGCCTGGGGCGGCGCGGGCCCCCAACGGGTCGGATTGACCGTGACCGAGATGCTGGATGCCGCCCATCATGGCACCCTAAGAGCCCTCTACGTCCTCGGCGAGAACCCCATGGTCTCCGATCCGGACCTGAACCACGTGCGCGAAGCCTTGGAGCAGTGCGAGTTTCTGGTGGTCCAAGATATCTTTCCCACCGAGACCGCCATGCTCGCCGACGTCGTCCTACCCGGCACGACCTTTGTCGAAAAGGACGGGACCTTCACCGGCACCGACCGCCGTGTCCAACGCATACGCCAGGCAGTCGAACCGTTGGGTGAGAGCCGCGCCGACTGGGCCATTATCTGCGACGTCGCCCAGCGGGTGAATGGCCGGCAGAACGACGCACCCTACGGCGGCTGGGAGTACGGATCGCCGGCCGAGGTGACGGACGAGATAGCAGCCCTAACGCCCATCTATGGCGGGGTCAGCTACCAGCGCTTGGAGGCAAACGGCTACCTGCAATGGCCGGTGCCCGACGGCGACCACCCCGGCACACCCTACTTGCACAAGGGCAAGTTCAGCCGCGGCTTGGGGCACTTTTCGGCGGTCGAGTTCAAAGAGCCGGCCGAAGCGCCCGATGAAGAGTACCCTCTGACCCTGACCACGGGCCGTATCATGTTCCACTACCATACCGGCAGCATGACGCGCCGCTCGGAGAAGCTGAACCAAGAGGTGCCGGCGGGCTATGTGGAGATCAGCCCCGAGGACGCCGACCGGCTTGGGCTGGCCAAGTCGGAGCGCGTGCGGGTGGTCAGCCGCCGGGGCGAGATCGAGACCAATGCCTGGATCACGCGTCGCGTACCGCCCGGCGTCGTCTTTATCCCCTTCCACTTTGCCGAGTCGGCGGCCAACGTACTCACCAATCCGGCCCTGGACCCGGTGGCCAAGATCCCAGAGTACAAGGTAGCAGCGGTCCGGGTTGAGAAGGTAGCCTAGATAGACCGGTTCGCAACAGCGAGCGCATAACAAAAGCCATCCCGGTGTGGGATGGCTTTTGTGTGCTTTGCCCGGCTGGACTAGACGATCTCGACGACCGCATCCTGCTCCTTGAGCGCATTGGCCGCGGATTCGGCCTGCTCTTTAGGCGCGGCTTCCAGCACCTTGGTCGGCGCACTGTCAACCAGCTCCTTGGCCTCCTTCAAGCCCAGATCAGAGCGGAAGGTCCGTACCGCCTTGATGACCTGGATCTTCTTGGGGCCGATCTCCTTGAGCATGACATCGAACTCGGTCTGCTCTTCTTCCTCTTCTGCCGCTTCACCCGCCGCGCCCATGGGCATGCCGGCCATCGCCATTGGCGCCGCCGCCGAAACACCCCACTTGTCCTGGAGCAGCTTGGACAGCTCTGCGGCCTCCAACAGTGTCAACTCATCCAGTGCTTCCACCAATTTTTCTAGTTTCTCAGACATGAGTGCATATCCTCCTTCGTTTGCTTGTGTCTGTTATCGTCCTGCGTATGGTAGCGACCCCGCTAGGCGGCCGCTTCCTCTCCTTCTGCTTGCTCGGCCCGCGCCTGCAAGACCTGAACCAACTCCCGCATCGGAGCAGCAAGCGTACTCACCAAGCTGCTCGCCGGGCCCTGGACAGAACCCACCAATCGGGCAAGTAGGATTTCCCGGGATGGGAGATCCGCCAGATCCTTGACCGACTCTACATTCAGCAACGAGTCGCCCAGAAGCGCGCCCCTGATCTTCAGCACCTTGGCCCGATCCCCGAATTCCACCAAGGCCTTTGCCACCGGCGGAACCTCTTCGAAGCAGTAACTGACCGCCACCGGTCCATCCAGATACTCGGCGGGAACCGGCAGTTCAGCTTGCTCCAGAGCCAGCTGGAACAACGTGTTCTTGATAATCTGATAGCTACTCTGTTCCTCGCGCAACAGACGCCGCAGATTGGTCAGAGCGGCCACGTCCAGGCCCCGGTAGTCCGTAAAGATGACTGCTTGGCTATTGGACAGGCGCTCCACATAATCTGCCACCATCTGCTGCTTCTTTTCTTTGCTAATGGCCAACCTACCTCACCTCCTTTTTCGGGTGTTGCCTTGCCATGCCCGTAGAGACGATTTCTCTTGGCGGCGACTGCTTACCGTAGCAGAAAAAAAGCCCTTGCGCTGCCGACGCAAAGGCCTGATCCTTCCGTATCACCGGAGTCGATCGCATTTGCCTCGGCAGGCTTGATGATTTAAGCACGAATGTGCACCTGCTGTCTCGGGCATGATTCAGTTTTCTAGAACGTCTGGCGCTCCTGGGCGCTACAAAACCTTCATCGCCGCGGCCCCAGCCGGATCCACCCGGATGGCGGGCCCCATCGTGTTACACACGGTTACCTTGCGCAGTAGGGCGCCCTTGGTCGCCGCCGGGCGCGACTTGACAATGGCCTCCATCACGGCTGCCATATTTTCCTGCAGATCGTCGACAGAGAAACTCACTTTGCCCACAATCACGTGGATGTTGGAGGTCTTGTCGACCCGGTACTCCACACGTCCCTGACGTGTCTCCTGGATCACGCGCTCCAGATCATCCTCCGACACAATGGTTCCAGCCTTGGGGCTGGGCATCATGCCTCGCGGGCCCAACAAGCGGCCCAAGCGGCCGACCTTGCGCATCATAGGTGGCGTGGCGATGACCACATCAAAATCGAACCACCCCTCCTGAATCCGCTCGACCAGGTCGTCGCTGCCCACAAAATCGGCGCCCGCGTCACGCGCGATCTTTTCCCCTTCTCCTTCGGCAAAGACCAAAATGCGTACCTGCCTACCCGTACCCTTGGGCAGCAGCACCACACCCCGCACCTGCTGGTCGGCGTGCCTCGGATCCAGGGCGGTCCTCATGTGAATCTCAACCGAGGTATCAAACTTGGCGAAATTGGTCTTTTTGGCCAGCTCGAGCGCCTCTCGTGGAGAATAGAGATGACCGGGCTCGATGAGCTTGGCTGCCTCTACATACTGCTTTCCTCTACTTGCCATTTGTCTCTCCTCTGTGGTCTTGATGGGGAACGATCCCCTCCCACGTCCACATCCTTAGGTACTAGTCTACGACCTGAATCCCCATGCTGCGCGCTGTGCCTTCGACCATGCGCATAGCACCTTCGACATCATAGGCATTCAAGTCTTTCATCTTCTGTTCGGCGATCTCGCGTACTTGCTGCCGTGTCACCTGACCCACCTTCTCCGCGCCCACTTCCGAGGCGCCCTTGGTGACGCCCGCTGCCTTCTTGAGCAAATCGGTCGCCGGTGGCGTCTTGAGAATAAAGCTGAACGAGTTATCCTGAAAGACCGTGATCTCGGCAGGGATAATGCTGCCCGCCATGTGGGCTGTGCGCGCGTTATAGTCTTTGCAAAAGGCCATAATATTGATGCCATGCTGGCCCAGCGCTGGGCCCACCGGCGGGGCGGGCGTCGCCTTGCCAGCCGAGATGGCCAGCTTGATCTTTGCTTTTACCTTCTTTGCCATACAACCTCCCCCTTCCGCAGCAGGCTAGATCTTCTCTACCTGCAAAAAGTCGAGCTCCACGGGCGTCTCGCGACCAAAGAACGAGACCAGAATGCGGACTTTGCCCTTGTCCGCATAAATTTCGTCCACGGCCCCCACAAAATCCTCAAAGGGCCCGTCGCAGATTCGCACCTTCTGACCATGGCGGAAGGTCACCTTGACCTTGGGTGTCTCGGCGCTCATCCGCTTCAAGATCCGGTCTACATCCCGGCGGCGCAGCGGCGTCGGTTTCCGGATAGAACCCACAAAG
The DNA here is from genome assembly GCA_050116355.1 of Anaerolineae bacterium. Taxonomy (GTDB): domain Bacteria; phylum Chloroflexota; class Anaerolineae; order JAAYZQ01; family JAAYZQ01; genus JASFOV01. The sequence continues at coordinate 1,241 of JASFOV010000233.1, read as the reverse complement.
CCGGTCACGCCCGGCGTGTTGCGCACGACGAACCACGAGTCCTCGTCCATGAGCATTCGCACCAGGATATAGCCCGGGAAGATCCGGCGCTCCACCGTGCGCCGCTGCCCATCCTTAAGTTCGATCTCTTCCTCAGTGGGGACCACGACCTCAAAGATGTTGTCCTGCATGGCCAGCGACTCGATGCGATGTTCCAGGTTCTTTTTGACCTTTTTCTCATAGCCCGAGTAGCTATGGATGACGTACCAACGACCGCCCTCTTCCTCGTCCTCTTCCTCATCCTGGTAGGGCTCGTCTTCGTCATCGGACTCCACAAAAGGCAGCGCCACGTCAGCAACCTCTTGCACAGCCGCCGGCTCGTCTTCCGCTTCCCCCACAGCCTCGGGCGCTTCTTTGGTCTCGGATGACTCCAAATAGGACGCAAAGAGCTTCCGGGCCCGTTCTTCTGGATCCAGCGGCGTCTCGTCGGCGTCTTCGCTGACTTGTTCTGATTCAGTTGTTTCCTCGGCTACTTCGAGGCGCTCCTCTTCCATGATATCACATCACTTATAAAATCAGGCCAAAGCCCAGCGAGAAGACATAGTCCAACAGGGCCAAAACAAGCGACAGAAAGGAGGTCACGACCACGACCATGAGCGTCAGGTTGACCGCCTCCCGCCGGGTAGGCCAGGAGACTTTTCTCAGCTCGAACCAGGTCTCGCGTAGATAGGCCACCAACCGATTCTCTTGTCTCTTCTTTTCGTCCCTTGACTTGGCCACAGAATACCCTCTCTTCTTGGCTTTGCTATCTTACACTTGAAGACACCGCCCCATTGCTGCTGCATGAGACGGTGTCTCCTGAGTCAGGCAGGCCAGGCAGGAGTTGAACCCGCAACCTACGGTTTTGGAGACCGTTGCTCTGCCAATTGAGCTACTGGCCTGTACATGCCCATAGCCAGGCAGACCCGCCTATGGGCCCAAGAATCTATTTCGTCTCCCGATGCAACGTATGTGTCCGGCAGCGAGGACAATACTTGCGCAATTCCATCCGGCCCTGATCGTTGCGCCGGTTCTTCTGCGATGTATAGTTCCGCTCTTGACACTCAGTACATGCAAGCGTCATAACAAGGCGTATTGCTTTCTTAGCCATCGTCTATACTAGTCCAGAACCTTGGTGATGACGCCCGAACCTACCGTCCGGCCACCTTCACGGATCGCAAACCGCGACCCCGACTCCAGCGCCACCGGCACGATCAGCTTCA
>JASFOV010000232.1:0-7139 GCA_050116355.1 Anaerolineae bacterium | reverse complement strand
CTGCAAGACGCGGAGCTTCTGAAGGAAGCAGACCGGGTCGGCTACCCCTTCTATATCAAGGCAGCGGCTGGTGGTGGCGGCCGGGGCATGCGCTTGGTCCAAGATCCAGATCAAGCAGAGCGCGCCCTCAAATCCGCCCGGCGTGAAGCCCTAAATGCCTTCAACGACGATCGCGTCTACCTCGAAAAGGCCATCCAAGGCGCACACCATGTCGAGATCCAGGTCCTGGCCGATGGACACGGGAACGCCATCCACCTCGGTGAGCGAGAGTGTTCCGTTCAGCGCAGGCACCAGAAGCTGATCGAGGAGGCGCCCTCCCCGACAGTGGACGAGACTCTGCGCCAGCGAATGGGCGAAATTGCCGTACGTGCTGCCCAGGCAGTACAGTATGTTAACGCCGGGACGGTCGAGTTTCTGCTCGACGAACAGGGGCAGTTCTATTTCTTGGAGATGAACACCCGCTTGCAGGTAGAACACCCCATCACCGAAGCCATAACCGGTGTGGACATCGTCGCCGAGCAATTGCGGATTGCCTCAGGATCGCCACTCAGTCATACCCAGGACGACATCCGTCGAGAAGGGTGGGCCATCGAGTGCCGGATCATCGCCGAGGATCCGCTTCACGACTTTCTCCCCCAAAGTGGCAGGATCAGCCATCTGATCGCACCCAGCGGTCCTGGCGTGCGCGTCGACAGTGGCCTCTACGAAGGGGGAGAAGTATCCCCCTACTACGATTCTCTCTTAGCCAAACTGATCACCTGGGGGGAGACGCGCGCTGAGGCCATCCGGCGCATGCGTCGCGCGCTGGACGAATACCGCATCTTGGGCATTCCGACCACCATCCCCTTTCACCGGCAAGCAATGGACGCGCCGGCCTTTGTCCAGGGCCAGTACGACACCTCGTTCCTGGATAGCTTCTCCATGAGCGCCGCGCAACACAAGGAACTGGAAGAGGTAGCAGCCATCTCTGCTGCACTGGTGCACCACAACCGGCCGCAGCGTAAAGCCCGGACGCAGGACTCTGGGTTAGGGGAGTGGCCTGCCGCTGAACGACCAGCTCCAAGACCGCTCCATTCTGGGAGAAAGAAAATGCGCGATCTGGACAACTTGCCGCCGCTGCACCAAGAACTTGTGAAACGGATCGAGACCCTGGAAAACGGTGGGCCGGAAAAGTACCACAAACGCATCGCCAAGGACAACAAAATGTTCGTGCGCGATCGAATCGAGTACATGTTGGATCCGGACTCCTTTGTCGAGGATGGTCTGTTCGCCCGGTATGCCGAAGACCTGGCGGCCGATGCAATGATCGTCGGCATGGGCACGATCGGCGGACGCAAGGTTGCCGTGATCGCCAATGACTACACCGTCAAAGCCGGGACCTGGGGCCGGCTGGGCTACAAGAAGATGACCTACATGCAGCGGAAAGCGGATCAGCTAGGGATTCCTCTTCTCTACCTGATCGACTCTGCCGGAGCCCGGATCGACGACCAGCACCACTGCTATGCGGGCCGCGACGCCTGGGGTAACATCTTTTACAACCAGATCGTCTTTTCGGGACGCATCCCCCAGATCTGTGTTCTGTTGGGTCCCTCGCCAGCTGGCTCGGCCTACGTGCCCGCGCTGTGCGATATCACCATTATGGTCGACAAGAACGTGACCGTATACATGGGCTCACCGCGTATGGCCGAAATGGCCATCGGCGAAAAAGTGACCATGGAGGAAATGGGCGGGGCTCGCATGCACTGCGAGGTCAGCGGTTTGGGTGATATGCTTGTTGCTGACGATCGGGAAGCCATGGACGCGGCCCTCAAATATCTGTCGTTCTTTCCTCAAAACTGGCGGGAAACGCCACCACTCGCCCCTCCCCGCGATCCCAAGCCAGGTCGCCCCATCGTGGACATCGTCCCCGAGCGGGAGAGCATTCCGTTTGATATGTACGAGTTTATCGAGGCCTTCATCGACGAGGGCAGTTGGTGGGAGTACAAAAGGCTATTTGCGCCAGAGATGATCACCGGCCTGGCCCGGCTTGGCGGGCGCTCGGTCGGCATTCTGGCCAACCAATCCATTGTCAAGGGCGGCGTCATCTTTCCCGACTCCGCCGACAAGGCTGCTCGCTTCATTTGGATCTGCAACGCCTTCAACATCCCTCTCCTATTCCTGAACGACATCGCCGGCTTCATGATTGGCACCCAGGTCGAGCGACAGGGCATCATCCGCCATGGAGCCAAATTCCTGTTCGCGGTGTCCGAGGCGACGGTACCCCGCATCTGTGTCATTGTCCGCAAGGCGTACGGCGGCGGCTACCTGGCCATGTCGGGCGCGCCCATCAACCCCGACGCCGTCCTGGCCCTGCCCACTGCCAAGCCCGCGCTCATGGGGCCGGCCCCAGCCATCAACGCAATCCACTATAATCGCATCATGGAATTGCCACCCGAGGAACGAGAAGCTTTCATCAAGGCCAAGCGGGACGAATACGAGGACAACATCGACCCCTATGCCATGGCCAACGAATTCTTCTTCGAATCAATCGTTCCCGCCGATCAACTTCGGGATGAGTTGATAGCGCGCTTTGAGCTCTATTCGCAAAAAGACACCGCCGGTATCGAACGGCGATGCGGCATCATCCCCGGCTGAGGCAAAGTGAACGTGCATACCGCGACCATAAACCAGATGAGGGCAGACTCAAGATGACCAAGTATATCGCCGAGATCGAAAGCGAGGCGCATACCATCCACATCGACCCCAGCGGTGCGCTGACCCTGAACGAGGCATCCCGAGATGCGCAGTTGGAGAGCATCGACGACCAAGACCTGTACTCCCTGCTGCTTGACAGCAAATCGTACGAAGTATTCGTCGAGGAACGCAGCGGCGTCTACCATGTCACGGTTCAGGGGCAGCGCTATACGGTGCGGGTCGTAGACGAACAACGCGCTCAGACGACCGCACCGCGAACCGGGATGCAGCAAGGGCAGCCTACACCCGCCGCCGAGCCGCTAGCCGGACCGGGTCGCCAAGCAGTGGCTGGCGCGGTAACAAGCCCCATGACCGGCGTGCTGCTCGAGATCTTGGTCGGTGAGGGGGATCAGGTGGAGGCCGGGGAGGGTGTGGCTATTCTGGAAGCGATGAAAACCGAGAACGTGATCCGCGCGCCTGGCAGTGGCATTGTCCAGCGAATCCAGGCCACACCCGGACAAACGCTGCGCATGGACGACGTTATCATGCATATCGAGGTCCCTGCCAAGTAGATGCCGCCAGTCTGGCAGGCAAAAGGATGATACTATGGACAGCCGTAGGACCGAGCATATCACTGAATTGACCGCTGAACTCGAACAACTGCTGCGACTGCGATCCTTTCCCGTCGGAGTCCGGCGGGTCAAGGACAAGGGCGAGCTGGAGGGAACAAGCGGCTGGAAGACGTTCGATCACAAGCCCCGCGGCTGCCAGCTCATCACCATGGCCAGAACCATCGGCTGGGCCTTTGCCATGACCGAGGACACCATTGCGCCCTGTGGCTTCTCCTGGGCCATTGGACTGGGCGAGGAGCCGCCTGAGGAGACGGCCGCCGGTGTAGTGGGAACGTGGTTCAAAACATTGGACGACGCCAAGAAATGGCGAGCAGGCTTTCCGCGCGTGCCAGGCCGGATTGAGGCGCTGCTGATGGCCCCGGTCCACCTGCGCAAATTCGAACCCGAGGTGATCTGGCTCTATGCCAGTCCCTCGCAGATGATCCTGCTCATCAATGGCATCCAGTGGGCCGGCTACGAACGGCTGGAATTCTCGGCCACCGGCGAGTCATCGTGCATGGATGGTCCGCACGCCTGCTATGTCCAGGGCAAGCCTTCGCTGAGCCTACCCTGCTATGGTGAGCGTTGGTTCGGTGGCGCCAAAGAAGAAGAACTGTCCATGGCCCTTCCTGCAAGCATGCTGGAACAGGTCGTGACCGGTCTGCGCGCGCTGCACCGCACCGGCTACCGCTATCCAATCCCCAGTACCAGCAGCGAGACGGATACAGCGCCCGCCATGGCCAAGATGTATGGCCCGGGCAAACTGGAAGAGAGAACATCCACCGGCAAGTCCTTCTGGGACTGAATGAGGGATCCAGCCGGGTGCCAAGAACGCTTTGCACATCGGCGCAATCCGAGCCAAGTGGCCAGACTGCGATTCTAAGAATCACCCCATAGGAGAGAGAAGAATGCACATCCGTCTGCAAGATCTAGCAGAGATTCGGGAAGAGGGCTACCCGCTGGTGATGAAAACCGTCATCAACCGGGCAGAACACACCCCAGACATCAGCATCACCTGGGTCGAGATCTGGGGACACCACAAGCGCATGGTCTGCGACGTCAGCGACCGGCCTTACTACATCATCGACGGCGAAGGCATATTCCAACTGGGCGACGACGAACCCTTCGCCGTCTCGGGTGGCGACTTTGTCTATATTCCGCGCGGCGTTCCGTACGAATTCAGCGGACACATGACCTACCTGGTGATGAACGGGCCGGCCTTCCTACCCGGCTCCGACCAAGTCATCGACGAGAGGCGGCTGCCAGAGGAGTAGAAGCCATGATCATCCGCCAAGGCGAGATATCCGAGGAAGCATTGGGCGAAGCACCGGTCTGGATCAAGCCCTTGCTGACCCGAGACGCGCATACCGAAGCGCTCAGTGTAACCTGGGTGCGAATGGCTGGACGTTGTTGCCAGCGGATGAGGTGCGATCTAAGCGACCGGGTCTACTATTTGTTGAGTGGTCAAGGGGAATTCCAGGTAGGCCAAGCCCCAACCGAAACCGTGCACCAGGGCGACCTTGTCTTCATTCCCAAGGGCAGGCCGTACTCGTTCAGCGGCGACATGACCTACCTGGTCATCAACATCCCGGCGTTCATTCCCGGATCGGATATCACCATCGACTAGAACCCGGGGGCCGACGGGCGGAAAGGAGGGTGTGCCACCGACAAATCTGAGCTGACGGAAGGGGAGGCGTCGATGTCTACCCGGACGAAATCGCGTAATGGAGCGCCATCTGGCGCAAGGTTTCACAAGCTAGGAGGAGGACATATGGCTGCGAATGAACCATTGGATCGAAGACGCTTTCTAAAATCGGCTGGGGTCGCGGTGGGCGTTGCCGCTGCAGCCGGCGTGATGGCTGGTTGCGGAGCAGATGAGGAAGCTTCCGGCGCTGCGCCCGCCGCAGAGGCCGAATCAGTGCCTGGCGGCTTTGGCAACATCATCAACGAGATCCGGGACAGGGGCAAGATTACCATCGCCACAATCCTCAAGTTTCCGCCTGAAATGTATCGAGACCCCGTGACCAACGAACCGGCCGGCTACGATGTCGAGATCATGAAGATGATTGCCCAAGACCTGGAGGTAGAGCTGGATCTGGTCGACGTCGAATGGGAGGCCATTCTGCCTGGAGTGGCAGCCGGCAAGTACGACACCACCTTGTGTGGCATCGTCAACAAGCCATCACGACTCCTGACCTACGAATTCACCCGAGGCTACGTTCCCTACGATCAGTGGTTGCTCGTTCGGGCCGACGAGCCAGCGGCAACCTGGCATGACTTGAACCAGCCTGGCAAAAAGATCACGGCCCAGATTGGCGCCTCGGCCGAGTATCGAGCCCGCGATGCCTTCCCCGAGGCAGAGATCGTGCCTCTCAAGGTACCGGAAGTCATGCTCGAGGTCGAGGCTGGTCGAGCCGATGCGTGCCTCATCGAGATCTACTTGGCCATGCCATTCGCTTCAAAACACCCCAACACCAAGGTACTGGGCTATCCCGACGAAGCCGCCGGTCTATTGGCCCGCGAATGGGGCTGCATCCCGGTGCGCAAGGACGAGCACAGCTTCCTGCACTACCTGGACGCCTGGATCGGCTGGTATTGGGAACGCGGCACGTTGCCGGCCATGTACGACGCCATCGTCGGACCTACCCTGCGGGGGGAAGTGAGCTGGGAAGAGGGCTAGCGTTCACTCTGCTGTGGATAGGATGCGAACCCTATCGATGCCGACGTGGTTGATCGAATGTGATGCCGGGGCTTGGCTCCTCGATCTGGGGTTGAGGAGCCAAGCTCCCATCCATCGTTTCTTGTGGCTATAGGCTCTCACGGTGGGAATTGTGAGCCTGTGAACCACAAGTCCTTACAGCTGACTGTGGGAATCCCGGCGAGATCACAAGAAAGAAAGGCTTCTATGGCTGAAGAGATACTGCGACTTGAGGGCCTGTCCAAATCCTATGGGGACCTCCAGGTACTGGAATCGATCGATCTGACGCTGACCAAAGGTGAGGTTGTGGTACTTGTTGGCCGCAGTGGTGCCGGCAAGAGCACGTTGATCCGCTGCGTGAACCTCATCGAGATGCCCGAGGCAGGCACCATGCATTTTCGAGGCATGGAGTTCGAGTTTGGTCACGGGAAAAAGCTGGACCGCAAGAGGGTTCAAACCCTGCGCACCCAAGTCAGCATGGTCTTCCAACACTTTAATCTTTGGCCCCATTTGACGGCCAAAGGCAACGTGACCCTGGCCCTGGAGAAGGTCCTGGGCCTGTCGTCACAAGCCGCTGAAGCAAGAGCCGTAGAAGAACTGGAGCGTGTTGGCTTGGGCGACAAGATCGATGCCTATCCCGGCACCCTGTCCGGGGGGCAGAAGCAGCGGGTTGCCATCGCCCGGGCCTTGGCCGCCGATCCGGTCTTGATGCTCTTTGACGAGGTCACGTCGGCCCTGGACCCTGAACTAGTGGCCGGCATTCTTGAAGAGATGAAGAAACTTGCCCAGGCCGGCATGACCATGATGGTCGTTACCCACGAAATGGGCTTTGCCCGTGAGGTTGGCGATTCCATCATCTTTATGGACCAGTGCCGCATTGTCGAGCAGGGCCCACCCGAGCAGGTCCTGAGCGACCCTCAGCACGTCGAAACCAAGAGGTTCCTGGGAACGATCATTCACCACTAGAGCCTCTGGGTCATGCACTGGCATACCGTCAGGCTTGCCTGCGGGTGGGCGACAGACGAGGGAGATTGAGCATCAAGTCACCAACGGATAGCTAGGAGATCTACGTGGGATACGATTTTGACCTGAAAGTGATTGTCGACAACCTGGATGAATTTGTAGCAGCAGTCGGTATGACGCTGTTGGTAGCCGCC
>JASFOV010000231.1:0-7161 GCA_050116355.1 Anaerolineae bacterium | reverse complement strand
GATCACGGCGGTGGCCTGGATCGTGGCCGTGGGTTTCGACGTGGACGTCATCGCCCGCGTCGCCACGGTGCTGGTCATCGCTTGTCCCCATGCGTTGGGGTTGGCGGTGCCGCTGGTGGTGGCTATCACTACCTCCATGGCGGCCAGCAACGGCGTGCTGATCCGCGACCGGTTGGCGTTGGAGGAAGCGCGCGAGGTTGACACTGTTATCTTTGACAAAACCGGTACTCTGACCGAGGGGCGTTTCGGCGTAGTCGATATCGCCACCACCGACGGCCTGGGCGAGGAAGAAGCGCTGTCCTTGACCGCTGCGGTGGAGGGCGACTCGGAGCACACCATCGCCCGGGGCATCCGCCGGGCCGCGGAGGAGCGCGAGCTCTCGTTGCCCAAAGTCTCCGATTTCGAGGCGATCAAGGGCCGCGGTGTGCGGGCCAGCCGGGACGGCCACACGCTGCACGTGGGTGGCCCGCGTCTGCTGGAGATGTTGGAGCTGGAGGTTCCGGAGCCGCTGGCCGACTTTCGCGAGAAGGCCCAGACCAAGGGGCAAAGTGTCATCTATCTGGTCCAGGAAGAGCAGGTGACCGCTGCCTTTGCCCTGGCCGACGTCATCCGGTCGGAGAGCCAGCAGGTCGTAGACCGTCTGCACGACATGGGCGTCGAGGTGGCCATGCTGACCGGCGACAGTGAAGCAGTGGCCAAAGCCGTGGCCGATGAGTTGGGTATCGATCAAACCTTCGCTGAAGTGCTGCCAGAGGACAAGGACCAGAAGGTCCAGCAACTGCAGGACGAGGGCAAGCGGGTGGCCATGGTCGGTGACGGGGTGAACGACGCCCCGGCCCTGACCCGGGCCGACGTGGGCATTGCTATCGGCAGCGGCACTGATGTAGCCGTCGAGTCGGCGGGTATCATCCTGGTCAAGAGCAACCCGATGGACGTGGTCAACGTCATCAAGCTCAGCCAGGCCAACTATCGAAAGATGATCCAGAACCTGTGGTGGGCGGCGGGCTACAACATTGTGGCTTTGCCCTTGGCAGCCGGCGTACTGGCGCCACTGGGCATCCTGCTCTCGCCGGCGGTGGGGGCCTTGCTCATGTCGCTGAGTACGGTCATTGTGGCCATCAACGCCCAGCTGCTGCGAAGAGTGGACTTGGGCGCCTGAGTCGCCTGGTGCCACACACCCTGACCCACTGCAACCTGATCAGAGGTTGCCCGTTGAGGTGGGGGAAGGAGTGGCGTTACACTTTCCCCGGCAAGCGAAACTGAGTGTGTTAAACAGGGAGGGTCTTGAGAATGATGGTAGGTGGGGGTTTCATCTGGTTGATTCTTTTGCTACTGATGCTGCTTCTGGTCGGCGGCGGCATCGCGGTCGTCCTCTGGTTCGTGGTACAGAGTTCCCAGGGCTCACGCCAGAGATCTGGACAAGAGCCACGCCGGGAGGACCAGGCGCTGGAAATCCTGCGCCGACGGTATGCGGCAGGCGAAATCGACCGCGAGGAGTTCCAGCGGATGCGTGAGGAGATTCAGAGCTGACCGGAATGTTCGCGTTCACAGAGGCCATCGATACAAATTCCTGGCTGAAGGATGTCTGGGGGTGTATATCGCAGACATAGGACGCTGGAATGCGGTATCCTTGTGCGCTGCGGTCACCCGTAAGCTCGGATTGGGCTATCCCGGCTTGTATTGGTCTGGTTGGCATGGCGTGGGAGTGGAAAGATGAACGATGGGCTCGCACGGGTGATCAGCTTGGCATTGCTACCGGCGGTTGGCAACTTCAGCGGCGGCTTGCTAGCCGAGTGGCTAAAGCCATCACAGCACGTGCTCAATCTGGCGCTGCACGCTGCCACCGGGATCATCCTCGCGGTCGTCGCGGTGGAGGTTATGCCGGCGGCCCTGCAAGGGACCCCGGCGTGGCTGCTTGCGCTGGCCTTCCTGGCCGGGGGCAGTGCTCATTTGCTCATCGAAACGGGGATCGAGCACTGGCAAGAAAGAAAATCAGCGGGAGCGGGGACAGGGGCGTGGATGGTCTATGTAGCGGTCGCCTCGGATCTGGTGGGAGATGGGCTTCTCATTGGCGCAGCAACCGCGGTGACGAGCCAATTGGGCTTTGTCTTGGCGCTGGGACAGGTCTTGGCCGACATCCCTGAAGGATTCGCCGTGCTAGCCAATTTCCGCGCCAAAGGCATGGAGCGCTTCGAGCGGCTGCTGATCTCCGCTTCGTTCGCCGTGCCGGTTGGGCAGTTCCACTTCAGCTAGGGATCTGTTTTATGTATCCGTCCAGCAGGTGCCAGGGCTTGAAGCCGCAGGATTGGTAAAGCCCGCGGGCGACCTCGTTGTGACCGAAGTGAGCAACCGTTGCAACGTCCATCCCGGCGGCAGCCATCTGTTGCATACCGTACATGATCAGGGCCCGTCCGAAACCACGGCGTCTGTGATCCTGATGTGTGCCAACCGGTTCGAACAGTCCGGTGCGGTTCAGATGATCGTACCAGATGACGGTGAAGGCGGCAAAGGTACCATCCGGAGCTTGGATGACCAACTCCCGTTCGGGCGCATAGCCCGGGGACTGCATGACATAGCGGTACAGCTCGGGGGTCCATCCCACCCCGAAGGCGGCGTTATGCACCTCAGCCAGGGCGGCAGCATCTTCAATGCCGCTAGCCGACCGGAACGAGTACCCTTCCGGGAGGACAGGTCGATCAATGGCGTTTATTACGGTGCGGTTCAATACATAGGGTGGTTCATTGTCTAATTGCCAACCCAGCGCCGTGAGGAGTTCAGCGCGAGCTGTGTCGCCTCGAAACGCGTCGGCGTGGATGCAGTCACCAGGTATATCATAGCGGTGCATTAGTTCTACAGTGCGTTCACCGGCATATGCCAGAACGTCTCGTTCGAGATCACTACCCCGCAGATCGGGCCGCACCTGAGCGTCATAGCTCTTGTGACGAGGTCCCACCAGCAGCCAGGCGGCCAGTCCATGACCATCCTCCCAGATGGTCATGAGTTCAGCAGGATCGTAATATTTGTTGCCATTGTAGATGTGGTGGGGTATGTCGCCGGGATGGAGATAGCCGCAGTGATCGGTTACGGCGATCGCTGCGGCGTTGAAATCTTGGAGCCGCCGAAGGTCGGCTTCCCCGGTATAGGTGCGGCGTATCATAGTGCTTCTTCCTGCTGCGCAAGTGTGCTACCCGGCCGCATCGAAACACCCGGGTGTTTGCAGAACCTAGACCCTCAGCGAGCCACGGAACCCCCGGGCGGCATAGTAAGAGGGCGCACTGTTGTGATACACAAAGACTGTATCGTAGCGACGATCACAGAAGAGGGCACCGCCGAGTTGTCTAATGTCAGACGGTGTTTTCACCCAGCTCGACGTCTTGGTATCGAACTTGCCAAGTTTTTGCAGCTCCCGATATTGTTCTTCCGTCAAGAGCTCAATGCCCATGGCAGCTGCCATATCCACAGCGTTATGTTTCGGTCTATGGTCCTTCCTTGATTCCTGCCCTTCGCGGTCGTAACAAACACTTCTCCGGCCTTTCGGGCTTTCCGCTGAACAATCGAAGAAGATGTATTCGCCCGTCTCTTTGTCATACCCAGTAACATCCGGTTCACCGCCAGTTCTTTCCATTTCATTGAGGAACCACAGCTTCTCAGGCTTGGCCTCCAGCCTGGCCTGTACTTTGGCCCATTCAAGACCTTTATGACGGTTCATGTTTTTCTCGAAACGGGCTTCCAATGCCCTGAGTAGGTCTTTACGCTGGTCTGCTTCCATCTTTTGCTCTCCGTCTTTCTGCTCTGTTCCATTTTGCCTTTCAGCTTGCTCTTTCACTTCACGATCGCGTTTGACAACAACGTGGATGCTCGTCGCTGTCTCGGGCGCCCCACGGACAGAGGACTCGTGGGGTACGCAGGCGCCGCATGATCCGGCGTTCAACCAAGTCGAGTGTTTGTACATTGTACTGCTGTTTGGAACTCGAGGCAAGTCCCCACTCAGAGAGATTGTATGTGCTTTTCGTTTGTCACTTGCTGGGCAAGGAGGCGATAAAATTGGCCACCAGGTTGAGGTTCGCCTTTTCGAGCCGCCACGGCTCATCGCCAATCTGCGCATAGAGGGGATCCGCCGTTGCGACAACTACCAGGTCTAGTTCGTCTACCAGGGCGATCTGTTGCCCACCATGCCCCCAGGCCAGGTTGTAGCGATGATCGCCCGCCCGGATCGACCACCATTGGTAGCCGTAGCCGCTGTCGCGCCAGTTCTTCCCCACGCGGTGCCGCCAGGCGTCCTCGGAGTAGATGTTCAGCGAATCCTCCACCCATTCCGCAGGGATGATCTGGCGGCCCTCGAATTGGCCGCCGTCCAGGTAGAGCTGGCCGAGCTTGCCCATGTCCCGTGCAGTGAGCTCGATTTCGGTGAAGCCGAGGTAGTAGCCAGCCCAATCCTGCCGCCAGAATCCCACCTCCGCGCCCAGCGGCGAGAAGAGGTGCTCTTGCGCGTAGGGTTTGAGGTCTATGTCGCAGGCGCGGGCCACGATCATGGCTAGGATATGAGAGCTCAGGTTGCTGTAGTCAAAGCCGGTGCCCGGATCGCGCACGAGCGGGAACTGGACGATGAGGGGCAGGTAATCGCCTGAGCCTAGCCCTTCCCAAAGAGCCGGATCGCTCTCCTCCCAGGGATAGCCAGCGCGCATCTGCAACAGGTGGCGGATGGTGCTCTCCCCTTTTCTTGGATCCTGGATCTGGTTGGCCAGTTCCGGGAAGAACTCCATCATCTTCTGGTCCACGCTGGACAGGCAGCCCTGCTCCAACGCAATGCCGACCAGGGCCGAGACGATGCTCTTGGTCACGGATTGCCGGTTGTCCTGTCGGTCAACCGCCCCTACATGGAAGTACTTCTCAGCGACCAGATGACCATTCTTGATTACGAGCAGCCCGTAGAGGGTCTCCGATTGCTCGGCGTTGTAGTACAGCTCGGCCACCAGCGCCGGATCCAGCCCTTGTTCTTCCGGCGTTGATACTTGCCAATCGCTGCCGGCTAGCGGCGTATAATCAATTGCTGCAAGTTCTTCAGCCGAAGGGCCCCCACAGCCGATCAGCAGAAGAAGGATCAGACTCATGTTGATGAGAAGGAGGAAGGAGCGTTGCTGCTTGGTGTATTTGTCCCTGTTTGTCACTTTTCTCTCCCCTGATCGAAACATCAAATCGTCACGCGTTGGGTCGACGCTCGCTCCCCGTCCAGGCTCTCGAGCGTGCGGGTCTTTCCGCCGCTGGGACTACCGCTCTGCTGCAGGTCGAAACGGATGCTGTGGGATTTGCGAAGATTCTTTGCTTCGACGACCGGGCCGTCCCTAGGCTGTTCTCTGTTGCTCATTCTTCCTTCTGAAGTGCGGCCAGGGCCAGGGCAAAGAGCCCGATGGAAAGCAGTGTTACCTGGGTGCTGACGTCGGCTGCTTCTGGCAGGAAGCCCAGCACGATGCTGACGACGGCCATGCCCAGGGCAACTGCTTTCAGGACGAGATCGATGATCCGCTGTGTGTTTTCCATTTCTGTCACTCCTCTTGCGTATTGGGGTCTCCAGCGTCAACCGAGACAAGCGGCAGACCCAGAGAGCCTCTCATACCTGCATCATAGCCCCAAGGTAGTATGGGTGTCAACACCCGAACGTGTTATTCAGGGTGTTGCTCGCAGGGAAGAAACAGCGCTCGCCGAGTCAAAGCTGCCGGGTCAGAAGACTGGCTCCACTGCCGTCAAAGTGCTGATGGCGGCGCTGGGAGCTTGCATGACCGGAACCTTTGCGGCGCAGGCTACCGCCCGCTGGGTAAGGATCGAATCTCTAGTACACTACAATGCATAGCATTGACCCTGGTCAATGCCCTCTTTAGTATACCGCTCTCGTACCCTCGCTATTCGAGGTCCTGGCGGCAATAGGTCGCGCCCGGAGCAGCCATAGCTAACCCCGACTTTTTCGGGTGAGAATGAACTCTGGTGGCTGTGCTTGCCGGACTTGTGCTGACAAAGCGAGTAGACATCTCCCGAATTTAACGCAATATTAATGTGTCGCCCTTGACAAAACAGCACGGATCGGGTAAAATTTAGGCATGCCTAATTCTAGGAGTGCTACAGTGAGCAGTATTTCGGTCGAGGACTATTTGTTGGCCATCTATCGCCTCCAAGCGGATGAGTCGCCAGTGAGCACGTCTACGCTGGCTGGACACCTGGGGGTGGCGCCCCCGTCCGTCACTGGCATGCTGCATAAGCTGCGCCGTGCCGGGCTGGTGAACCATGAACCGTACTACGGCGTGGTGCTCACGGCCAGGGGGCAGCGACAGGCTTTGTGCTTGCTGCGCCGCCATCGACTGTGGGAGCTTTTTCTGACCGATGTGCTGGGCCTGTCGTGGGACGAGGTGCATGCCGAGGCTCACCGCCTGGAGCATGCCACGTCGGACAGGGTGGCCGAGAAGCTGGCCGCATTCCTGGGTGAGCCCGATATCGATCCCCACGGCCAGCCTATTCCAGCCCGCGACGGAACCCTCTTGTCCCGATCCAGTTTGCGTCTGACGGAAATCGAAACGGGGCAGACGGTGCAGATCGTGGAGGTGCCCGATGGCGATCCGGCGACGCTACAATATCTGGGAAAGTTGGGTCTGTATCCGGGTACCGAAGTGCAGGTATCGCCCGCTACCTTGCCCGAAGGACAAATGGAGCTATGGCTCGGCGGCGTTGGGCACCGTTTGGAGCGCCAGATGGCCAACCGTATCGCCGTCAAAGTAGCGCGGAAGTAAGGCTACAACGCGACATAGAGAGGATAGGAAACCATGCCCGATCCGTTGACTTCTTTGCTCGCCGCCGCCCTGATTGCGGGCACCGGGTTGCTCGTCTTCTGGCCCGAAAGGGGCCTCTATTGGCGTTTGCAGCGCGCCCGGGGGATGACCGAGCGAGTGCTCATCGAGGATGCCCTCAAGCACATCCACGAGAGCGAGATGGAGGGCCGCCGCGCCACACTCCATAGCCTGGCCGGCGTTCTCCAGGTCACGGCCGACCAGGTGAGCAGTTTGCTGTCCCAGATGAAGGAGCGAGGCCTGTTGCGCGTTGAGGATGATCACTATCACCTGACGCCCCAGGGCCGGGACTATGCCCTGCACATCGTGCGCGCCCACCGGCTATGGG
>JASFOV010000230.1:0-7169 GCA_050116355.1 Anaerolineae bacterium | reverse complement strand
AAGTCGTCCGGTACCGTTAGGCCAGTCTGTTGAGCGGCCTTTATCAGTCCAATGGCAGTCATGTCGTTGTAGCAACACGCGGCGGTGGGGGGGTCGGGCAGGGCTCTCAAGACCGGAAGGGCACGCTCGCCGCCGCCGGCCTGCCCGGTGCCCGGGACCACGAGCCGTGGGTCAAACGCAATGCCGGCCTCGCTCAGGGCCTGCCGGTAGCCGGCAGCGCGTTCTTCGTTGTCGCTGTGATCGATTGCGGCTGCAACATAGGCGATGCGGCGGTGACCGAGGTGCACCAGGTGCTGGGCCGCCAGATATGCGCCATGGCGGTTATCAAAGTTCACCGAGTAGGTGTAGGTGCCAGCCTGCATGTGATGGCTATTGATCAGGACGATCGGGACCCCCAGCCGCTCCAGGTGCTCATGGTACAAGGCGCCCACACGTGAGGATGTGACCAACACAGCGTCCACTCTCTGGGACTGGAGCATCTCCACCGCAGCAATTTCGCGCTCGGGTTCAGAGTTCGAACTGGCGAGGATCACGCTATAGCCATGCTCTTGGGCCGTGTTCTCAATGGCCTGGACGATCTCGGCGATGAATGGATCAGTGATGGTTGTGACCACCACGCCGACCGTCTGGGTGCGGCCCATGACCAGGCTTCGCGCCTGAGCGTCCGGGGAGTAGCCCATCTCCCTGGCCAATCGCTGGATGCGCTCCTTGGTGTCGTGGCTCACCAGCTGGCTGTCGCCCAAAGCCCGGGAGACCGTGGAATGTGAGACACTCGCGGCTTTGGCTATGTCCTTGATCGAGACACGTTTCACGGCTTGCTCCCTGCACACGTTTGCAGCCAAGGCCCAAGAAAAAAGTCCACAATGGACACTATGTCTTGCACACGTGTGCAATTATAGCACAAAGCTCCTGCGTTGTCAAGGATAATCTTGATGGTCCGCCACGAAAACTTGCCTTTTCCGGGCGGGGACGTTAGAATAGGCGAGGGGGTGCTCTGCCTTGAATGCACAAAGCGTCGAAAAGTACAACCAACCGGCCTCGATTCTAATCGTGGATGGCCAGCCCCAGCGCAGGTCGGCGCTTGCCCATCTGCTCACGGAAGGGGGCTTCCAGGTCATGGAAGCTGCGACTGGTGCAGAGGGGCTGAACCTCGTCAGAGAACATTGTCCCGATTTGGCGCTTGTCGACGCCGGTCTGCCAGATGGCAATGGCATCGATCTCTGCCGCCAGATCCGGGATGGTGACGCGCCTGATCGGACCTTCGCCGTGCTGGTGTCCGAACCGGGCGTCCAGGCTGGGGGATTCGATGCTCACATCGTCCGCCCAATCTCCGATCAAGAGTTGATGCCGCGCGTGGAGCTGTTGCTGCGACTGAAGCGGACAGAAGATGAGTGCAATGCTCAGGCGCGAGCCCTTCATGACCGGCGCAAGGAGCTAAAGTGCCTGTACAGCCTTGCCGCTTTGGTGGAAGAACCAGGTATCACCCTGGAGGGGATACTGCAGGGAACGGTCGATCTCCTGCCGCCAGCCTGGCAAAGTCCCGGCCTCGCCCGCGCGCGTCTGGTTCTGGAGGATCAGACGTATCAAACGGAAGACTATGGCGAGACGAGCCGGGTGCTGGTCGAGGAGATCAAGGTCCAGGGCCAAAACGCTGGCTATATCGAGGTTGGCTACCCAGAAGAGGGACCAACCGGCAAAGACGGGCCTTTTCTGGATGAGGAGCGTCACCTGCTGCACGCCATCGCCGAGCGATTGGGTCGTATTGTCGAGCGGATGCGGACCCAGACGAGCTTGAAGCGGAGCGAGGAGCGCTATGTCCTCGCCCAGCGGTCGGCCGCAGTGGGCAGCTGGGATTGGGATGTCCAGAGTGGCGATCTGTATTGGTCGGAGGAGATCGAGCCCCTCTTTGGCTTCGAGCCTGGTGCCTTCGGTGGCAGCTACGAAGCGTTCTTGGCCACCGTCCACCCCGAGGATCGAGCCCTTGTGGTCGATGCCGTCAACGCTTGCATCCAAGACGGTGAAGAGTATACCATCGAGCACCGTATCATCTGGCCTGATGGATCTGTCCGCTGGGTGGCAGAGACAGGCGATGTACTCCGCGATGGTGCCGGTCAGGCTGTCCGCATGTTGGGAATGGTTCAAGACGTCACGGAGCGCAAGCTGGCGGCCGCTGCCTTGCGGAGAGAGCGGGACTTTCGTGCGGCCATCGTGGACACCGTGGACGCGTTGATCACTGTGCTCGATCCACAGGGCCGCATTGTGGGCTTCAATCGTGCCTGTGAGGAGATCAGCGGCTACACCTTTGAGGAAGTGCGAGGTCATTTGTTTTGGGAGATCCTTCTCCTGCCGCAGGAGAAGGATCGAGTCCAGTCGGTTTTCGCCAATCTCACCCGAACCGCCTTACCGAACCGGAACGAGAATCGTTGGGTGACCAAAGACGGGCAGCAGCGCCTCATCGAGTGGTCGAACACGGTGCTAACGGATACATCCGGAGCGGTCGAACACGTGATCGGGACCGGGTTGGATGTGACCGAGCGCAGGCACTTTGAGGATGCCTTGCGTCAGGCCAAGGAGGCGGCGGAGGAAGCCCGCCACGAAGAACACGAGCGGCGCCAGGAGGCAGAGCGGCGCCGCCGGATCGCTGAGAGTTTGGCCGAGGTCTTGGCCGTGCTCAACTCCAACCGTTCTTTGAACGAGGTCTTGGACTTTATTGCGGTACAAGCCCGGGATCTGCTGGGCAGTCATGCCGCTGTCATCTATCGCTTGGAAGACGAGACCGGGTCGCTGGCTATCCAAGTGGCTCGGGGCTTGATCGTGACCTACGTGTCGGGAACAGACATCCCTGCCGGCCTTGAGGTCCTACAGCGGGCCATGGCCGCCCAAGAACCGGTGGCGGTCTCCAGGGTCCCGGGTGTCATCACCCCAAGGCGCACTGGATCGGCGCCTGAACCGGATGGTGGGCCGGCGGTGGCCCTGCCTGAAGTATACCGCTCCATGCTGGCCTTACCGATCGCGGTTCAGGACAAAATCTATGGTGGCATGCTGCTCTACTATGCCCGGCCGCGGTCCTTCTCAGATGACGAGATCGAGTTGGCTGTAGCCTTTGGCGACCAGGTTGCGTTGGCCATCGAAAATGCCCAGTTGCGAGATCAGGTGCAACAAGCCGCGATGGCGGCAGAGCGAGATCGCCTGGCCCGCGAGTTGCACGATGCGGTCACCCAAACCCTCTTTTCGGCTAGCCTCATCGCCCAAGCACTCCCACGTATCTGGGAGCACGATCAAGAAGAGGGTCGGCGTGGCTTGGAGGAATTGAGGCGACTGACCCAAGGGGCAGCCGCTGAGATGCGCACTCTGTTGCACGAGTTGCGCCCTGCTTCTCTTACGGAAAGGCCGTTGGGGGAGTTGCTGCGCCATTTGGTGACGGCCGTTGCCGGTCGTACCCGCATACCGGTGGCATTCGATGCCGATGGCGAGTGTACCTTGCCTCCGGCTGTCCAATTGGCTCTGTACCGCATTGCCCAGGAATCGCTTAATAACGTGGCCAAGCATGCTGAGGCCACGCAGGTTTGGCTAAGTCTGCGCCAAGATGGGGACCAGATCTTGCTCACGGTCAAGGACAATGGTTGTGGCTTTGATCCGGACGCGGTTTTGCCCGATCGGCTGGGACTGTGCATCATGCACGAGCGGGCCGCAAGCATCGGGGCGATGCTGGCAGTGCGTACCGCCCTGGATGCAGGCACCGAGGTCACAGTTCGCTGGCAGACTGAGGAATAGGGGGCGTGATGGGCAGAAGGAGCAGGATTCGGGTGATGGTTGTCGATGACCACGCCGTCGTTCGCGGCGGGATCGAGTACTCACTGTTGGCCTTGGACGACATTGAGTTTGTCGGTTCAGCCGCCAGTGGCAGCGAGGCGCTTAGGCTGTGCGATGAGGTCCAGCCGGACGTGGTGTTGATGGACATGGTCATGCCTGGGATGGATGGTGTTGCGACGACCCGCGCCCTCCTGGAGCGGCTACCGCGGGTACGCGTGATCGCCCTGACCAGTTTTCAGGAAGGACGTCTGGTGCAGGATGCGCTGCAAGCGGGGGCCACGAGCTATTTGCTCAAGGATGTGGAGCTGGACGATCTTCAGAATGCCATCCGCGCTGCCTATGACGGGCGTTCGATATTGGCTCCGGAGGCCGCCAAAGCACTGGCTCAGGCGACCGCCGAGCCCCAGAAGATAGGCCAGGATCTCACCGATCGGGAGCGTCAGGTGCTGGCCCTGGTGGTCAGCGGCTTGAGCAACGCCGAGATCGCCGGGCGACTAGAGGTCAGCCTGTCAACAGCTCGTTTTCATTTGAGTTCCATTCTCTCCAAGCTGGAAGCCGCCAACCGCGCCGAGGCGGCGGCCATTGCTGTGAAAAACCGCCTGATTTAAGCTGCGTGACATCCCCTGCCGCTCTGCAACATCCTTGTCGCTCGTCCGCTGCAGAGAGACTCGCCTTCTTGACTTCCTACGAAATTGCCTGTACAAACGTACAGGTGAAAGACTGAACATGTGTCCGATGCGCACGACTCGGATCTGTGCTATACTGATTTCAATGAGTAGTCGTTCGGCCCGCAGGGCACAGATTGCTTCGGCAGGTGGTTGGACAAGGGGGCAAGGGATTGGACAGGCAACAGACGCGGATCTTGGTCGCGGATAGTGACGCGCGCGTCCGGCAGGCGCTTCGTACCTTGCTGGGCCAGGAACCAGGCCCGGTCGTGATCCGCGAGAGCCCAGATGTTGCCAGTCTGGCAATCGAGGTTCGCGACTTCCAGCCTGATTTGATTCTGTTGGATTGGGAGCTGCCGGGTCGTCCGGCCGCTGCATTACTGTTGGCATCTCAGAATCTGCTTGACCGGTCCAAAATGATCGTCCTCAGCCGACGTCCGGAGGACAGACAGATGGCCTTGGCTGCGGGGGCTGATGCCTTTGTGAGCAAAGGCGATTCGCCCGAGCGACTGCTCACTGCCTACCGGCGCGTTGTGCGCGAGCTGATTTCCAAGGTGGAGTAGTCCGGCAGTTCGTGCTGGATAGCAATTCGTGTGTTCCATCCTGTGCAGTGTGATTCCATGGTGTACGACTCTTTAGGAGGTGAGAAATGGCGGACAACAACATCATCGTTCTGGGGTTCGAGGGCAAGTCCAAGGCGGAGGGCATGCTGAGTCTGTTCGAGCAATGGGCCGAACAGGGCTGGATCACGATTGAAGACGCAGTCGTGGCCGTTCGTGGCCCGGGCCAGGAAGTTGAGATCAAGCAGACTCAATCGGTCACAGGCAAGTTTGCGGCTCGCGGAACCGGCCTGGGATTGGCGGCTGGCCTGTTGCTGGGCGGTCCAATCGGCGGCCTGGTCGCTGGTGCCACCATTGGCGCCATCGCCGGCAAAATGAAAGACATCGGCATTGATGATGATTTTGTACGTGAGGCAACCGCAGCGCTGCGACCGGACAGCTCTGCCCTGTTCCTGATGGGCCGGACGGACGATCCGGAACGGTTCTACCAGGAGCTCAAACCGCACAAGGCCATCGTGGCAAGCACGTCCTTGTCGCCCGAGCAGGAAAGGCAGCTGCGCGACGCGCTAGCTGAAGAAGAATAGCTGTACTAGTCAATGCAACTGGGTGCCAGTCTGTTCCAAGCCGGGCCAACCGGGATGGCTTGGAATATGGCCTCGCGGCCAAATTGGGTGTGAGGCCTCTTCCCAGTTGACAAGGTGTTTCTCGCTACCAGGAAGGAACAATCGGATCAAGTGACCACATCACCAGCCTTTCATTTACTGGCCAAGCCCACCGGCGCGGTCTGCAATCTGGACTGCAAGTATTGTTTCTTCCTGTCCAAAGAGGCACTCTATCCAGGCAGCCGGTTCCGTATGTCGGATGAGGTGCTGGAACAATATATCCGACAATACATTGCGGCGCACCAGATCCCCGAGCTCACCATCTCCTGGCAAGGCGGTGAGCCGACGTTGATGGGTTTGGACTTTTTCCGGCGCTCGGTCGAGTTGGTGGAAAAGTACAAGAACCCGGGCATGCAGATCCACTATACCATGCAGACCAATGGCACCAAGCTGGACGACGAGTGGGGCGCATTCCTGAGGAAGCACCACTTCTTGGTTGGGATCAGCATCGACGGACCGCCCCACATCCATAACACCTATCGCCGCGACAAGGGGAACCAACCCTCATTCGACCAGGTCCACCGCGGCTTGGGCTACCTCAAGAAACACAACGTCGACTTCAATATCCTGTGTACGGTCCACGCTGCGAATGCCGACCACCCCCTAACCGTCTATCGTTTCTTTCGGGATGAGTTGCAGGCGCGGTTCATTCAGTTCATTGCCATCGTGGAGCGCGATAACGAGACCGGATATCAAGAGGGGAACACCGTCACCGATCGTTCGGTAGAACCGGAACAGTATGGAGACTTTTTGATCTCGGTCTTTGACGAGTGGGTTCGGCGCGACGTAGGTGAAGTGTTTGTTCAGATCTTTGACGTCGCCCTGGCGGCCTGGTACGGAGCCCCGCCGTCAGTGTGTGTATTCGCGCCTACCTGTGGCGATGCATTGGCCCTGGAACACACTGGAGATCTATATTCGTGCGATCATTTCGTCGAGCCCACGTATCTACTGGGCAACATCATGGACACCTCCATGGTCGAGCTGGTCGGTTCGCAGCAGCAACGCAAGTTCGGTCAGGACAAGCTGGATACCTTGCCGCGCTACTGCCTCGAATGCCCGGTCCGCTTTGTGTGCCATGGTGGGTGTCCCAAGAATCGGTTCATACAGACCCCCGACGGCCAGTCGGGCTTGAACTACCTGTGCGCGGGCTACCGCAAGTTCTTTGCGCACATCGACCGGCCAATGAGGATCATGCGCTCCCTGCTGCAACAGAACCGGGCCCCATCGGAGATTGTGCACATCGAGGCCCAGCTGCAGGCCGCCTTTGCCCGGGCGCGCCCCGGTGATCCCTGCCCCTGTGGCAGCGGGCGCTTGTTTGGAGAATGCCATGGCGCTGGGTGAAGCCTACCCGTGCCGCAGTGACACGTTAGCAAGATTGCCAATAGGTTGAAACCAGAAGGGAGATGGAGATATGTCGAATTTGATCGTGATCACGTTTGATAATGCCGAGGAAGCAGGGCAGGTACGCC
>JASFOV010000229.1:0-7191 GCA_050116355.1 Anaerolineae bacterium | reverse complement strand
CCGCTGGACCTCGTAGATCGTCACTTGCTCATTGCGGAACACCACCTCTAACATCCCATCCTGGACCATCTGCTCGAACTTTTCGAGGCCTGCTGGTTGATAATAGGTACGCTCTAGCGGGCCGACGATGACATAGTGCACATGATATCGATCCAGCAGCGCTTTGGCTTCCTGAACATCGACTGAGTTGTAGATTCTCGTGATGTCCCCTGCCCGATCCCAGACTGCTTGGGCACCATAGCTCCCCCGCTGCTGGCGTTGATGCCAATTCCAGCCGAGAACCGTTGGAAGCCCCGTATTGACCGAGTAGCGGGCACCCCAGCGATATTCCGGAGCGTGCCCCTCCAGAATGACCGGCGAGCCGACCACATTGTTCACCAGCCACTCGATTGCCTCCAAATCCCATTTGAGGTCGTACTCGGAACCTTCAATGTCCCAGTAGTGGGCCGTGGTCATATAGTTCCAACCATCTAGTCCAGGACCGAGCTCCGGATCAAAACGATCGCGGATCTTGGCTGATGTAGCCAACGGAGGATACAACGCCGCAGCAAAGACCAGCAGCGACAGAACGCCAATCCACAAACCCTGTCCCCATTTCCATCGCCGCACGCGACGAAGAAGCCAGGCCAGGGCTGCTGCTGCCGCTACCCCCCATATGAGCCACACCTGGAGGTAGAACTTGAACACGGTGTTCATCCGGCCAATATCACCCTCCAAGGCCAGGATCTCCACCCCCAGGCTCATCGCCAAACCGAGTAGGACCCAATACGCCCACAGCCGCTGGATTGGCGGCAGTTTTCTCCGAAACAAGAACAACAGGCCGAGGAGCGCAACAGGCAGCCCTAGGCCAAGGACCGACAAACCCCGGTAGGCGTAGGAGCCCGCCTCGACAGCGTCAGGATGGGGGCGGACGAAGGGGTGCCAGCCGGGCACCAATAGAAGTACCTCGACCAGCAACAAGAGCCCGAAAGCGATCCAAACCCAGGCACGCACCGGAAGCCACCGGACGCCGACGACCTGTGCCGCCCGGCGCAGGCGCGCTAGCCGTTTCCGATAGCGAATGCTCAGCAGAAGGCGGCGCACGAACGGGTCTGGACGCTGCCCACGGCCCCGTCCAAAAGCTCGCACCAGCAGGTAGCTTACGATCAGGAACAAGAAAAGTCCATGCACAACCAGGTAAGCCCAAATCGGAGTGCGCGTACCATTCCAGATCAAGAATCGGTCATAGACCGGAGCATAGGCCGCCCAAAAAGGCCAGTAGAGTACCCACCAGCTTAGGACAAACAATAAGCCCAGTTGCCAGATTACAGCTACGACCAGCTGCCAATTGATCTTGCCTCGCTGCGCGTATTCGCCAATGGTCAGAGCCCCGAATGCCACCAGTAGCTGTGCTGGCACATCCCAGGAGTTGGTGGTGCGCAAAGCCCCAATCGTCAGCCCCCACAGCAGCAGAAGCAGCAAGCGGCTGAAGGTACTTGCCCGACCGGCGGATGCTGGTCGCTCACCCTTCCGGACCACGGCCAGAGCCAGAGATAGAGCCAAGAAGGTTAGGGGCATGGCGATCAAGTGGGCATGTAGGTCAGCGTAGAGAAAGGTGAAAAAAGGAAACTCGGTAATGACCGCCTCGCCAGGACCCACAGGAATCGCCCGGCTGGCATTCCAATACCACTGATCCAGGCCAATGGGTAGGGCACGGCCCCCAAAAGCCACCTCACCCGCGCCAACCACCGTCCGGACCAGCCCGGCAAAACCCGGAATGGTGCTCTGGAACGATTCGAGCACGCCCTCGCCCAGTTGCAGCAGGATGAGTGCTACCTGACCGAGGTTGCCCAGCACCGTGACAAACAGCGCCCCCACCAAGCCAAAGAGGAAAGGTCGTAGAATCCGAGGCCGGCGCTCCTGCGTTGAGGGCAGACCTGGTTTGTCTTCCGGTGCACCATCCAACTTGGCCATCAGATTGTACGTCACCGAAAAAGCGCCCATGGCCGTCATGGCGAACCAGGTTGGAACCACCAGGTTGTAGGCCACCGATGGCACAATGCCGATCAGCTTGATCGGTGTGCCAACCAATACTTGGCCAAAGTAATAGTAGTTGAGATAACCACCAGCGAACCAGGGATCATAGGGTGGAAACTCGGTGCTCTTGAGGACCGCATTGAGGTAGGCGAAATCCATCGGCTTTTCGCCCCCCTTCCAGGCATGCCACAGGTCCGGATTGCCCCAGCGGATGAACCAGAACATGACAAAGAAACCCAAGAACAACAACTCATTGCCGATAATGACTGCCTTGCGGGTGCGCCACAACTCGGCAAGCCGGCGGCGCTGGCCAGGAATGAGCAATGTAGCCCACGACCCCACGGCTACCAGGGCCAGGACCAGCAAGATCGTACCCCGTGTATACTGCAGCGGCGTCAGATTCGTCAGTAGCCACGAGAGCCACGCCAACAAGATTACACCTACCGGGCGGGCCAGGATATAGCCCCGATCGGGCAGCCACTGGAAGACCATCAGCGACAGAGGCAACACGGCCACACCCACAATAGCGATGAGCACCAGCCAGGAGACCGTCGGCCAGCGGTTGAAGAAGCTGGTACGGTCAAAGAGAACCGTCCAGGTACCGCCTTCCTCTTGGACCTGGCGTTGTTCTTCAGTAAGCATGAGGTTGTTGGTTCGCTCGAGTGTGCGGGCGATACGCGCTTCCTTTGGCGGGAGCCCTAGCGCGCTGCTCTCTATCTGGGATTGCTCCCGCCTCCATTCGGGCACATCCAAGGGGTTGAGCCAATGGGGAATCTCCTCCCAGACGATCTCCTCACTGAGCAGAGCTTCCACGCGATCCCGGTCGAACTCGTCCGTCTTACGGTAGATCAGCACCTTGGGATGGTCATAGACGGTGAACTGCTCCTCGGCCCAGGTGTCGTCAAACTCAATCCCGAACAGCCGCGGGTAAGAGTGGAACTCGGCCACCTTTTCAAAGCCCAGTTCTTCCCCAAAGAGCAGTTCATAATAACGAGTGGTGACCGGATAGCGCATCGGTAGCCGTGGAATCGACTGCCACAGCCGGCCGCTGCTCATGCTGATATAGTCCGCCTCGCTCAGCACGTCGAGGAGCTTTTCCAACTTCTCGGGCGTATCTTCGTCGTACAGGGTCAGGTCCAAGCCCCGGTAGGGACCCGCCCCAAAGGCTATGCGACCATCCATGCTGAAAGGCAAAGGGTCATCAAAGTGCTCATTGGCAATCGCCGCACCCTTGCTGATCAGCGGCGCCCCACGTTGCGCCCGGCTCATGAACAGATACGTCTGTCCGGCATCCAGGGCGACATCTGGGATATCTAATACGTGACGCTGGCCACCCTCACCTCCAAAAACCGCTTCGAGCTCAGCCTCGGTCAAGGGCGTCTGGTCATCTTGGGGCAGGACGATACGCACTTCAAATGTGCCTTCGCTAGGCTCGCCTGCGCCGGCCAAGTTGTTCATCACCACTTCGGTGGCGACTAGATCCTCTTCCGGGGTAAAGTTGGTGTATTGCCACTGGCCGTCCTGGCCATAGAGATGGGTAGAGGGAAGTGGAAGCTGCAATTGACCTGCCTGGCCATCCGCCGTTTGATACTTCAGGGTGGCGGCCGACTCGATATTCTCGTACATCCAGCGCGTGGCCTGGACCCTGGTAACCGGTTCACTGTAGATGCGAGTGAAGGCGAAAGCCCAAGCCAGGGTACCAATCAGCACAAACGCAGCCAGGCTACCAGCCGCCACTTTGGCACCCCAATTCCTTCGCCGGGCCCAATCCCAGGCGCTCACCACCAGGAACCCGGCGAACACGGCCAAGAAGGGATAAATAGGCAGGAAGTAGCGGATCGACTTGACGAACTGCATTCCTTGCCAGAAAAAGATGAGGAGAATCCAGGCCAAAGATAATAGGATCAAGTCCCATTTTGGGGCGACCAAGGATCCGGTCCTGGTCCCCTCGCCGTCCAACGACTGGCTATACCCCCGGCGCCAAGCACGAACCAACTGCACAATGACAAGCAGCACTCCTAGCCAAGCAGCTACCCCCAGAGGCACGCCCATACCCCACAACACCATGTTCTCCAAGGGGTACAGCCACGGGGTACGCTCCGTCCATTGGCGCCCCCACGGCAAATCCGCTTCCCCCGTCTGCTGAGCGCCTGCCGATGCAATATCGGCCAGCCACTGAGGATTAGGTAGCGCGATCGCTCGAATGAATTCCGGAGCTGACTCGAATACATCTACCAGTTTGTCGTACGGTTCGGGTACCTCAACCTGGCCATCGTAGTTGGGACCCGCCCAGGCATAGGGTTGTGCCACGCGGAAGACAAGAACCGATAGGATGCCGGCCAGCACCAGCCCCAGAACCGCTTTCGGCAGCGTACGACCCGAGCGCTTCTTCTGGCTTGTTTGGCGACGTACCCGAAACCAAACCGCCATGAGCACGATCAGCACTAGAAGGAATACGCTCACCTTGCAGGCCAAGGTCAGGCCCATGCTGATGCCCAGGCCAACAAACGACAGCCAACCCCTGCCCTCGGCCACATCAAGGATGAACCACATGGTCAGTGTGACAAAGAAGGTGAGAAAGGTATCGACGGCAAAGTAGTGCGAGCCCTGGATATTTAGGGCCGTCAAGGCAAGCAAGAAAGAGGCGACCAAGCCGACCCGCCAGTCGAACAGGCGGCGGGCCAGAAAGAAGAGCAGCAATACCGTGCCCAGGTCAAAGATGCCTGACAGAACGCGCCCAACAAGGTGAATCTGGTTGTAGTCGGTCTGGTCCAGCGCCGTGGCCACGGCTTTGGTCAAGAAGAGAGGAACAGAGCCGTAGAAGTAGACCATATCCCAATTGCGAGGATTGAGAGGCGAGTGGCTGGTGTCAAAATACTCGATCAGACTGGACGGCCAGTCAATGGCCGTAATGACCATCGTCGTATGCCGCTCGTCGGGATGGATATGATAGGTACCCTCGTCCCAGTTGACATTGTAGAACCGAAATGCGCCACCCAGCAGCAGAATGGCGAGCAAGGCCACCAGCAATCCAATGCCAAGGGAAAAGCTGCGAGTTTTGGACGTTTTCGATTTCTCCATTAGCAATCCACGCTATCAAGCTCGGTATTTCTGTCGGTTTCGTAGTATAGCATCATTCAGACGTCGGTGCAATCCTGCAAGTTCCTGTCACCTTTATGAAAAACAAGCCCCGGCCATTCACGGCAGAGGCTTGTCTCCGGTTGGTGGGCGAAACAGGACTTGAACCTGTGACCCCTTCCTTGTAAGGGAAGTGCTCTTCCAGCTGAGCTATTCGCCCACAGTGGCTCGATTATACCCAGAAAGCAGGCATCTGTCAATTGACACAGCCATTGTTCCATGCTATGCTGCAATCTGCAGCGGCTCCCTGGCAGGCAAGACAGGGATCTAACGAAAGGTGAGGAGGATCGCGCCAGCAACAGTAGCCAGCGCGAGGAGCAGCAACCACCAGTTCTCGCGCAGGGCCTGTCCCCACCCCACTGGCTGTCGCCGAACGGCAACGGCGACAGTGGCTGCATCGCCCAGCAGCATTTGGGACCAAGCAGCCACTGTATCGGGTCGCTCTTTGGGATGGAGAGCCAGCGCGGCCAGCACAGCCAATTCGACGCCAGGCGAGATAGCGGGATTGATCTCCCGGGGCGGTACTAGAGAACCGGGCTCCAGAAACCGGTCCTGCGCGCTGGTGGGGGGACGCCCTGTCAGCAAGTGATAGGTCGTGGCCGCCAGGCTATACAGATCACTGCGTACACTGGTATGCCCCAGTTCGCCCGCGTACTGCTCGATGGGAGTGTAGGGCAGCGAGCCAATGCCGCGCATACCAGTTACGGTCTTGGGATCCTCTGGGTCGAGGGGCTTGACCAAGCCGAAATCAACGAGCTTGATCCGGCCATCGGGCGTCAGCTTCACATTTGCCGGCTTGACATCCCGGTGGAGGACCGGAGGGTTCTGGTTATGAAGGTACGTCAGGGCCTCGCAGAGTTGGGACATCCAGTGAAGTACATCCCGCTCGTCTAGAAACTGGCCCTGGCGCCGCTGGTGTTGGACTCGTTGTTGGAGGTCCTCACCAGGTACATAGTCCATCACCAGATAGTCCCGGGGCGTATCACGATCCCCGTCACCGGACGGGTCCATGGCGAAATAGTCCGACACTTTGGGTAGATTGGGATGATCCAGGCGGGCCAGAGTGCTCGCCTCACGAAGGAACTGTTCGCGAGTCTGGGCCAACAGCTCAGGGGTACTGCCAGGTGGCGGCCAAACTTCCTTGATCGCGCAGACGCGACCTGGAAGGCGCTGGTCGGCAGCTTTGTAGACAGCGCCCATACCACCTTGGCCAATTACACTCAGAATCTCGTACCGCTCGCGAAAGACAGTGCCGGGCTGCAGAAATTGGTGCATCGTGGGTTCTCACAATATCATCTTGCGTACCGACCACCTTGGCGCTGTATCACACATGATAGAATAGTACTGGATCCACAAGGTTCTGTCAAGGAGAGAAATGGAAATGTCGGAGCAAAAGGAAGCTGCCCTCCTGCTGTGGATGGACGGTGAAGAGATCAAGAGGCGCTGGACGCTGTCCAACCCGGTGACGACCATCGGACGTTGGGAGGACAACGGTGTAGTCATAGACGACCGGTGGATATCCCGCCACCATGCGCAGATTGAGCTCAAGGACCAGCAATATTCCATCCGCGATCTGGGCAGCAAGAACGGAACCTTGGTCAACGGCCAGCGCATCGCCGGCCCCACTGTACTCCTGGACGGCGACCAGATCCAGATGACACCATTGATCGCACTAACCTTCGTAGACTATGGCTCGACGGCGCCCCTTCCCAGTGAGACAAGAGAAGCAAGTATCGAACTGGACCTGGACGCCCGGCACGTTCTCGTGCGCGACCGGTTGCTCTCCCCCCCACTTTCCCATGCCCAGTTCACCTTGCTGGCCCTGCTGGCCGAACAGCCAGGCCGGGTCTACAGCCGCGACGAGGTGATCGCCGCTGTATGGCCCGCGGCGCAAGCCGAAGGTGTCAGCGACGAAGCCATTGACGCGCTGGTACGGCGCATCCGCTTGCGCCTGCGCGAGCTGGACCCTGACCATGAGTATGTCGTCACGGTGCGCGGGTATGGCTTCAAGCTCGAGCCGAAGGAATAAGAGGCTGG
>JASFOV010000228.1:0-7193 GCA_050116355.1 Anaerolineae bacterium | reverse complement strand
CGAACGCTTATCTCCAGAATCTTGCCCGTAAAGGGCGCAGTGAGTGTAGCATCCTCCAGTTGGTCTTGGGCCTGGGCCAAGGCGATGGCCGCCTCTTGTGCCTGGGCTTGATAAATGGCCACATCTTCAGATCTGGGCCGTTCCAGCAGCGAGGCCAATGAGGCCTCAGCCTGGGCCACTTGTGAGGCGGCGGATGCCAGCTCATTCTCGGTGGGCCGTTCTAGCAGCGAGGCCAGGGAGGCCTCGGCTTGGGCGACTTGAGCCTCAGCCGAAGCCAACTCACTCGCGGTGGGCCGGTTGGCAACGGCGTCATAGTTGGCTTGGGCCTGCTCGAGCGAGATAGTGGCGTTCTGCAGGTTGAGCGATTCTTGCCGCATCTGAGCGTCAGGCCGGTCCTTGATCCGGTCATAGGCAGCCTGCGCCTGTTGGACAGACGCTTTGGCGCTATCCAATTGAGCCTTGGCTGCGGCCAGGTCTTCCTCGGTGGGACCGGCTTTGACCTTGTCATAGTTCGTCTGGGCGCTGTCCAGTGCAGCCTGGGCCGAGGCAATATCCTCCGCGCTGGCTCCTGCCTTGACCTTGTCATAGTTGGACTGGGCGCTGTCTAGAGCCGCCTGCGCCGAAGCGATGTCCTGCGCACTGGCCGGTTGCTGTGCCTGTTCCAAGCGGGCTTGGGCGGTATCCAAGCTGGCCTGGCTGCGGGCCACTTGCCATTCCAGCGAAGTCGTATCCAGGCGGGCCAAGGCCTGTCCCGCTTCGACGATCTGGCCTTCAGAGGCCAATACCTCGGCGATTTCGCCGCTGGACGCAAAGGCCAACGTGGCCTGCTGGTCCGCGATGACATTGCCTGTCGCACTAGTCGTCTCTTCTATGCTCCCCCGGCTGACGACGACGGTGCTGGGTTCGGCGGCAACGGCCGACTGGTTGGATCGCTGTACAAACAAGGCGCCCAGGCCGACCAGGGCCAAGGCAATGAGGACAATGCCTCCGATTTTCCAAACTTTGTTCACAGTCTGTGTACCTCCCGCGAAAATCATGCTTTGGGCGCATTTGACATTATGCACCCAGCCTACTATGCTATCATACCAAGAAACAGGTGTCACTGGTAGTGCCTGTGGTCAGTTCTTGATCCATGACTAGAGTCACGTCGCCGGTTGTGGCTGGATTCTTTGGCCCGATTTCCTATGGTATAATGGATTTGGACGAGCTTGTGCCTAACAGCGGAATGCTTGAACGATGTGGAGTGCCTTCATGTGTCGAATGTGGTTTCGGTGGGCGGCTTTGGTGGCGCTGGTTTTGCTGCCCAGCGGACGGTCACTGAACGCTATGCCAAGCGAAGATTTTGTACCGTCGCCGCCCTACGCCGGCTGGGCAGTGGAGGCCTACCCCGAGATGCTGGCTGCCGAGATGGAAGCCGCGATCCAGCGCATGGTCGATGGCGGTGCCAACGTAGTCTGGATCGGCCACAACAACCCCGGCCTGGTGGACGTGACCAAGGTGGAACCCGGATTATCCTACGCCGTGTACGAGGCGTATCGCGATCCGCTGGACCCCCGCCACACAGACGCCATGGCCATCGTTGAGGCCCAACGCCGCGTACTGGATGCCTGCCGACGGGTCGGCGTCCCAGCGGTCCTGCCAGTCGGCTACCAGATCCAAATGGGACGGGTGTGGAATGAACGCCATCCTGCTGACCTGCGTCGCGATGCGGCCGGCCAAGCCCTCGACATCTATGGCGGAGGGGTCAGCGCTTCCTTCTATGCGTCTAGCTATCGCCGAGACATCGAGGCGTATTACCGCTGGCTGGAGGCTGAATTTGTCCGCCCCTACGCCGACGTGATCCTGATGCTCAACTTGGCAGATGAGCCCATTGGCGGCGATTACTCGCACCACGCCGAGGCGGTGTTTCGCCAGGTGAGCGGATTTGGCTTTGATGAGGTGGGCGACGATCCGCAGCGGCAGCGGCAATTGGGCGCGTTCCAGTCGCGCTATGTGGTGGATTATGCCATCTACAGTGCCAGCCTCTGGCAGGAGATCCACCCCGGCCTGCCGGTGACCATGTCCTTTGATGGGGCACAAGCACGCCAGACCCTAACCCTACCGGATGTCGAGGCCCTGTTTCGCGATACACCGGATAACTTTGTGGTGACCTTTGATGCCTATCCCCGCGATGGCCTGCCCGATGTGCCCCTGAGCGAGGGGGATATGGTGGGTTTGTTCCTATTGGCCCGCTCGGTGGGATTGTATTCGGCGCGGTACGACAAACCGGTCTGGCTCTGGGCGGCAGCCAATCGCTGGGGCTTGAGCCAGGACAGCGCCGACCCGGGAACTGTGTCGGATGCTGTGGCCAATGGCATCTATCTGGCGCTATTGGTGCGGCAGGGGGGCGGCGATTTGCAGGGGATCGCCTACTGGAACTACAACGTGAAGGAGCAAGGGTTGTACAATGACGTGCGCGATACGGCCTACGATGTTGAGACCATGTTCGCCCGGGTGTCGGCTACACTACCCGTGCTCCGCGAATTGATGGTCTCCCCACCAGCCCGGCCGGAAGCGCTCGTCCTGGCTCCCCCGGCTCGATCCCATGAGTCGATCGGCGCCCAGCGGGCGTCCGTCATCCTCGAGGTGCAGCCCTTCCAGCGATTGGCCATCTTGGCCAAGGACAATGTCAATGCGGCCATTGTCGGATCGTTGGCTGGCTGGTCCTTGGATGGTGTGCGAGCGATCGTCGCCCTCTCGCCATCAGCTGGCCATTTTACCCCAGATGATTTGACAGCGCTGGATGAGTTTATGGTGCAGGGCGGCAAGGTGGTCACCTCGCCCGGCGTCGGCACAGCGTTGGTCGCGACCAGGCGAGAAGCGCCCGAATTGCGCTATGATGGCTTGGTGGAACAGCGGGGCAATCTGTATCTAGCCCAACAGGGCATCGCCGTGCTATTCGAGGACCGGCGCCACGAGACTTTGACACCGTTCTGGCGTGATGTGCTGGGGTTGGACGTATCCCAGCCCGGCTACCGCATCGTGACGGATCGCTATGCGTTTCACTACCACATT
Organism: Anaerolineae bacterium; assembly: GCA_050116355.1. Classification (GTDB taxonomy): domain Bacteria; phylum Chloroflexota; class Anaerolineae; order JAAYZQ01; family JAAYZQ01; genus JASFOV01. Next base: position 4,139 of record JASFOV010000228.1, on the reverse strand, counting down.
GGTGCCGAACCGGTGACGGTCTGGCTCGACCTACCTTTTGTGGCGTTTGGCCCACACTACGGGCCAGATGGTTGGCCCAAGCGACGGGTCTATGGCACACTGTTCGTGCCGACCTTGGGACGGCGCGAGTACGTCTTTCTCCGCCGCGATTGGAACGCCTGGCCTTGGGTTGTGTGAGATCCTATCTTGCTTTCAACTCCATGGCATAGGCAAAGAGTGCGGGCGTGCCGCCAGTGTGCCAGAAGAGAATCTTCTCGTCCGGTGCAATCTCCCCCTGTCGTATCAGGCCAATCAATCCGGCCAATGCCTTGCCGGTGTAGACAGGGTCCAGCAACAAGCCCTCGTAGCGGGCTGTTAGCTGGATCGCCTCGCGTTCGGCCCCGGTCAGGACTGCATAGCCGCCTCCCCGGAACCGGTCGTCGATCCGTATGTCGCCGCGATCCCATTCGAGATCGAGGTCGAGGCGCATGGCGGTTGGCGCCAGCAAGCCGGCGACCGTCTCGCCTAGATGGCCACTGGTCTTGTCCACACTGATGCCCAATACCTGACCGGTATAGCCACAGGCCTTGGCACCCACCACCAACCCCGCCTGCGTGCCACCGGAACTGCTGGCAAAGATCACGCGGTCGAACCAGAGCTTCTGGGCGACCATCTGCTCCCACAGCTCCTGAAAGGCGAGGGCGTAGGCTGCGGCACCGATGGCGTTGGATCCGCCGTAGGGTATGACATAGGGCCGGCGTCCTGCATCCTGCTCAGTTTGAGCTGCGTGAGTCAGGGCATCGAGGGGATCGCCATCGCCAGCCCATCTGATCTGTGCACCCAACAAGTCGTCCAGCAGCAGGTTTCCCGTCCATCGTTTGGACGGTGGCGCTTCGCCGCCAAGCACCAGCACGCAATCCAATCCGGCGCGGGCGGCGGCTGCTGCTGTTTGGCGACAGTGGTTCGACTGCACTGCGCCGACCGTCAGTAAGACGTCGGCCTTGGTCTCCAGCGCGTCAGCGACGAGATACTCCAGCTTTCGCGTTTTGTTGCCGCCCGTCGCCAATCCTGTCTGGTCGTCGCGCTTGACCCAGAGCCCGGGCCCGCCCAAAGCGGCACCGAGCCGGGGCATAGCCTCCAGAGGGGTCGGAAGATGGGCTAATGGTTGACGAGCAAGTTCTTTCATATTCAATGCCTCCAATGCGGATCTTGTCGAGGTAGTACCAGATTCCTATTTTCAAGCGGAGATGTTTATGGTACAGTATGAGTTGTCAGGAGGATATCTCATTACATGTCATATTTCCTGACATTCAGGGAACTGCAGCATCATTGTTGCCTCGATATTTCGTCGCTGCACACTGTTGTCTAGCAGACCCACATCGCCGACTCGCTGCCGTTCATTGTTGCTTCATCGGCCCACAACAAAGTCAGAATCATTGCAGGCAACCGCATTGATTGTTCCCTGACAGTGACTTTCTCGCCCTCTGAGCCTCATCCTATCAATCGTAGCAGCACCACAGGCTCGGCAGATGGGGGGCGGGAAAGTCTTTTTTTCGTCTCTTCAACGGGTCGAAACCCGAACCTGTGGTATAGGGCTTGAAGTCCCGGCTGATCGACCCCGACCCAGAGTTCCACCCTGGGCAGGTGCCGGCATCTGGCCTCGACTATCGCTGCAGCCAGCAGCTGGCGCCCAATCCCCTGGCGACGATAGCGCTGGCCGACGACTAAGCTGCCTATCTCGCCAGCTGTACGCCATTCAGTCAATTGCACATTGCCCACCGCCTGTCCGCCAACCTCGGCGACAATGCGTGCGATCCATCCCTTTTCTGCCTGTCGCAAGCACCAGGCTAGATAGTTGGACACCTCTTCTAAGCTGGCCTTGGGGTAGCAGTGACGGTGTAGAGACCTGGCGTCGTCCAAACGCGCCGGCCGGAAAATGGCGATGCTCACTACAATCCTCTTTGATCTGCGTCATCCCTTCTGGCTGGATGGGCTGGGAGATCGGGATGGTATCGCAAAATTTATATTTATGTTAACTAGAACTGTCTGCAACGTGGTAGATGGACTTGGCCTAATTCTAGCACAGGCCGGCTGGATCCGCAATCGCCAGCGGAGTACGGACTATGTTTCGAGTGATCAACGGCGTGCCGGGCGGTGATCTGGCGAGAGTTGCCATCCGCCTGCGACCATGCTATAATTCGCATCTCAGGAGTGAGTCAATGTACATTCGACCACCGAAAAAGAGACGCTCCTCGCCTGTGCGAGTGATCATATTGCTGGTACTCATCGCCGCAGGGGTCTATATACTGATCTATCGCCGGGACATGATTGAACCCATTCAGATCGGTCCCACCCCCACACCGACGCCAACGGCGGGCGACGTGATGGCGGATGCCCAAACTCTCTATCTCGAGGGTGACTTGGATGGGGCACTGGACCTGTACTGGCAGGCAGCGGAGCTTGATCCAGACGATGCGATGCCTCTTGTGTGGGCTGCCCACATTCTGACCCTGCGCGGGCGCACAGGGGAAGCCGTGGGGACGGCCCGCAAGGCTGTTGGCTTGGCCCCTGACAACGCCAAAACATTGGCCGCCCTGTGCATGGCGCTGGATTGGGATGCAGGAGCCGATCAAGCCAAGCTCCAGGAAGCTCTAACGGCCTGTCTGAGTGCTGTCGATGTCGATCCCAGCTATGCCGAGGCACATGCCTATCTGGCCGAGGTCTATGCCGATTTGGGACAAGCGAGCAAGGCGGTGGAAACGGCCCAATTGGCCGTCACCCTGGACGATAGCAGCGCCTTTGCCCACCGGGACCTGGGGTATGCGTTAGAAAAACAGCGCCAATATCGCGCCGCAGTGGCCGAGTATGTGCGTGCCTCGCAGATCCATCCCCGGCTGGCCCAACCGTACATCGATCTGGGACGTATCCACATGTCGTACAACCGCACCAAGGATGCCCTGTCTGCGTACGAGAAGGCCACAGTCGTCGATCCCAACAGTGCCCACGCGCATGACTGGTTAGGTCAAGCCTATTACAGTACCGGCGATTATTCTCGGGCAGCTGTCGTATTCAAAAAGGCGACCGAAGTCGATCCCGAGTTCGCACCTGCCTGGGGACATCTTGGGCTGGCCTACTATCTGCTGCGTAACTACGAGGATGCCATTGAGGCATACCGGAAGGCATTTGATTTGGGCGAGGAGAAGCTGGAGTACTACTACGAGCTGGGCCTGGCATATGCTTTCCTAGAACGGTGCGACGAAGCGCGTCCCTGGTTGCTCAAGGCAGTCGAATTGGATCCGACTGCCTGGCCAGCTTGGGATGGTCTGGACATGTGTCCTGAGGAGTGAGGGTGGAGCATGGGGTCGTTACTGGAGCGATACAGGGGAGGTCTCCTTTTCTCGCTCGTGGCCCTGGTCTTGATCGCCCTGGGGGCCATACAAGTGCTCCGCCCCAAACCCCACTCCATCGAGCTGAGTACGGCTACCCCACTACCCTCACCGCAAGCGACCGCGACTCCGCGCCCGCCGCGGGTCTATGTTAGTGGCGCGGTACGCGAGCCTGATGTGTACACCCTGGCACCGGATAGTATTGTCAAGGATGCGATCTTGGCTGCTGGCGGTGCAACCGGCGAAGCCGACCTCGATCGCATCAATCTGGCACTGCCGGTAGCGGATGGGCAGCACGTGTATGTTCCCCACCAGGACGAACAGGATCTACCGGTCTCGCCCCCGGCCGGACGATCCACGGCAGAGACCCAAATCAACATCAACACGGCTGACCAGGCATCGCTCGAAACATTGCCGGGCATCGGTCCGGCCCTCGCGCAGCGCATCATTGACTATCGGCAGTCCCACGGTCCCTTTCAGAAAATAGAGGATCTCATGGAGGTATCGGGTATTGGCCCGGCTATCCTGGACAACGTTCGGGAGCTAATTACGACTGATTAGGTCCATTTTGTGATTCTCCTTACTGTTTCTTGCCCAGTCTCTTGTATACTACAGTTACTCCTTTCTCCTCCTTGTGAAAGGGAAAAGCAGGGGGCTGGCAAGGCCCCCTGTTTTTCATTTTGGGGCCCACATGGCTCCGTTTCCTTCCTTTTGGTTCCCAGTTATGATCGGTAGGTGGCTTGTGATAAGGTTGCTGGCTGTGGTATAATACTG
>JASFOV010000227.1:0-7241 GCA_050116355.1 Anaerolineae bacterium | reverse complement strand
CGGAAGAGGAGGAGTTGCTGCACCAGGTTGGCCGTTTGGGGGCCGGGCTCTCGGCACAACGCAAAGCGGCCAGTGAACGATTGGCCCAGGGCATTGAGGACGAGTTGGCCGAGCTGAGCATGGTTCGCGCACGTTTCGGTGTAGATCTGTCCTGGCGCGATGCGGAGGATGGCGCCTATGTGGAGGGGCGGCGAGTGGCCTTTGACCTCACGGGTCTGGATCGGGTCGAGTTTCTGGTTGCGCCCAATGTTGGCGAACCGCTCAAGCCGCTGGTGCGGATCGCCTCGGGGGGTGAGACGTCGCGCCTAATGTTGGCGCTCAAAACGGTCTTGGCCCAGGCAGATCGTACACCGACTTTGATCTTTGACGAGATTGACACCGGCATTGGGGGGCGGATTGGCTCTGTGGTCGGCCAGAAACTGTGGGGACTGACCGTGGCCAATGGGGATAAGGTGCGCTCTCATCAGGTCTTGTGCGTAACCCACTTGCCCCAGCTTGCGGGATACGGCGACCTGCACCTGCATGTGCAAAAAGGCGTGGTCCGGGATCGCACAGTCACCAGTGTGCAGGCGCTGCAGGGGACCAGCCGGGAGCAGGAGATGGCCGGCATGCTCGGAGCGATCACCGATCGCACGCGGGCTAGCGCGCGGGAAATGTTGTTGGCAAGTCAGGAAGAGAAACAGCAGCGTACGCTCGCCTAGTGGTCCGAATGGGTTTGTGCCGCTGTCTGAGTGGGGGTCAGGACTTCTGAAGTGCATAATCATGACGGTTCGGGGCCTGGTGGTCGCCTACACCGGGCCTTTGCTTGTTTGGCGCGTGTAGCGCGCCGCCCGACCGTGGATCTTCTAGCCTTGTAGGCCAGTTGACGGATGCTCTTCCCTGTGCTATACTGCCCTCGATTTCCCCAGACAACAAATACCATTGAGGAGGGGCTGCTATGTCGGAGGTCAAGAAGCTGATCGAGGCCATGCCCACGGCCTTCAGACCTGAGAAAGCTGGTGGGGCCATGGCCGTGATCCAACTAGATCTTACGGGCGAGCATGGGGGCATGTGGGTGTTGCACGTGAAGGATGGTGCTTGCCACGTATTAAGCGAGCCACCTTCGTCGCCGGGTGTGAAGGTGACGATGGACGCTGATGACTTTGTTGCATTGTACCGGGGTAACTTGGATCCCATCAAGGCGTTCATGACGGGCAAGGTGAAAATTGCGGGCAATGTGGGGCTGGTGGCTCAGATGCTGCAGTGGTTTGAGACAGGTCAGTAGAGGCGGGTTTGGCCGATCACACCTGCTAAAAATACTGAGAGCTAAGGGCGGCCCAACCCTTAGCTCTCCGCAAAAAGGAGGAGAAGAATTATTGAGTTCGGCATGGCTCACATGTGTCCTTTCCGGTTAGGACTCGCCCTTGCGAATCCGTCGGCAAGGATGACGCTCGCCCGCCATGAACCATGCCTGTTGCTCAAGCATAATCTTATCATATGGGCTGGTAGGATGCTGGACGTATAGTATACGATTGCCCTACGCTTCGGGTCCTATGGCGTAGGAGAGACTGGTGGCATTTGGCAGGAGCTAGGTAGGAGGTTGAGGCGTTGCGGGACAGGGAAATGGCTATCAAGTATGATGTGGAATCTTGTCAATTTTGGCTAAATGTGGTAGAATTGCAGGGAAAGGAGAGATGATGGCAGACTCGATTGTAGCGATTCGCATGACGCGAAACTTGCGGTACAAACTGACCTATATCGAGATCTTTAAGAGCTACATGGAGCCCGATCCAGGGATCCAGGTGCTGGAACTGCTCAAATCGTTGATCCAAGCGCAGCAATCTGCTATCGCACCCCTGTCTAGCTACCTACGGCGTCTTGACGTAACCCTTCCGGATCTAGATCTGGATCAGAAACTGATGGGGCATGCCTCAAACCGGAGGGACGTGAAGTCACGCCTCAGGTTTGTTCATGGTGGTTTGAGCCGTGCCGTGTCGTGGTACCAGATGCAACTTGTGGACCGGCAGATGACCGCCGACCCAGAGCTCAAGGATCTGTTGTTCGAGTTGGGGGAGATCGACGCTGCGCAACTGTGGCGCACTGAGGCGACCATGGCCATGCTTCGTATCAACCTTGATGGGAAACAGAAGCAGTTCAGCGACCAGCAACGGTCTGCTCCGATCCAGGATGAGGACTGGAGTCCCCGCCTGGTCGAGGATATGTCACGGCCCTCTTGGTCAGGTAGTGGCTCATCCCGCTGGTCCAAGGGCTCTCGGTCGAACCGCAAGGACTGGTAGCCGCAGCAGTTGGCCGCTGTTACGCGGTCCAATGTTATCCAGTCCTCCTATCTGCCGGAAGAGAATGGACACTGCAGAGGATCTGGCCTGTTTATGGGCCAGATCTGTGTTGTATGGGGTCAGGAAATCGGGATAGAGAAAGGAGAGATGTCCTGTGGAGATAGAACAGGTCGGTGTAGTGGGCTGTGGGCTCATGGGATCGGGTATTGTCGAGGTCTGCGCCCGGGCGGGCTACCGGGTCATCGTCCGAGAGGTGAGCACTGAATTCCTGCAGGCAGGCTTGGCCCGCGTGGAAAAGTCACTGAGCAAGGCCGTAGACCGCGGCAAGGCCACCCAGGAACAGGCGGCTGGGGCTCTGGCGCAGATCAAGGGAACCACGGATTTGGGTGACTTTGGCGACTGTGACCTGGTCATAGAAGCGGCCGTCGAGAATATGACGGTTAAGAAAGAGATCTTTGCCGAACTGGACGCGATTCTGCCGGCCCACGCCATCCTGGCCAGCAATACTTCTTCTTTGTGCATCACCGAGATGGCCAGCGTCACCCAGCGGGGTGATAAGGTGCTGGGAATTCATTTCTTTAATCCGGTGCCGGTTTTCCCCCTCATCGAGTTTGTGCGCACCATTCTGACCAGCGATGAAACGATGCGGATTGCACACCAATTTGGTGCTTCGTTGGGCAAGACGATGGTCACGGCCAAGGACACGCCGGGCTTTATCGTCAATCGCTTGCTCATTCCCTACCTTCTGGATGCTGTGCGGGTTTTTGAGCAGGGTCTGGCCAGCAAGGAGGACATCGATACCGCCATCAAGCTCGGGTTGAACCACCCTATGGGACCCTTGACTCTGATCGATTTCGTTGGCCTGGACACCTGTCTGTTTATTGCAGATGCGATGTTTGAGGAGTACAAAGATTCCCGCTATGCGGCACCTCCCCTACTCCGGCGCATGGTGCTGGCCGGCCATTTTGGACGCAAAAGCGGAAAAGGTTTCTACGACTACGACTGAGGCCAACGGGTCGACGACCAAACTACGACCGGAGAGAGCCGTTCTGGGCCATCCTGCACTGTCCTGCACTGTCCTGCGGCCAGCACGGGCGGTCAGCACGGGCGGTCAGCACGGGCAGCCAGCAGATGGAGCCCTTGCCGGTGGCTATTCGTCCCTGCGCAGCAAGTGTAGGCTGCATACGCGACAGACCCGGGATGCTTTCTTGCCTTGCACGACTCCCCGATCTATCTGGTTTCTTGCCAATGGGCGGTGCTGTGTAGACGCCGCTTCCGGGGCGAGAAAGGCGGAGTGTTTTCAATGATTCGTATTGAAGAGGTCACCAAACGATACCGGTCGACCCTGGCGCTCAACAAGCTTTCATTGACCGTGCCGCCTGGCTCGATCCTGGGCTTGCTGGGGCCCAATGGCGCAGGCAAGAGCACGCTTTTGCGGATCATCATGCGTTTTGTCTTTCCGGATTCCGGCCGGGTCGACTGGGGCGACTTGATCCCGGCTGACATCGGGTATTTGTCAGAGCGAGCATTGTATCCCCCTCACTTTGGTCTGCGCCGCTATCTAACCTTGCAAGGTCAACTGGCCGGGCTGACAGGACGCAGCCTGCGTAATGCGATTGATGATCTGATCGAGCAGGTCGGCCTCCAAAATGTGGCAGACCGGAGACTAGGAGCATGCTCGCGGGGCATGCTGCAGCGCCTGGGTCTAGCTCAGGCGCTGTTGGCCGATCCTCCTTTGCTGCTGCTGGACGAGCCGGTGCTAGGCCTGGACCCTGCTGGGCAGAAGTTCATGCGAGACCAGATTGTCGATCTACGGCGACGGGGCAAAACAGTGGTCTTGGCCAGTCACCACCTGGACGAGGTAACGCGTGTCTGCACGCATGTGGCGGTCCTGAAAGAGGGAAGTATGGTGCACAGTGGTACACTGGAATCGATCCTGGCGCCACGGTCCCAGATCACGATCCACACTGGCCCCCTGCCGGAGGTTTTGGCTTCACAACTGGCGGGGCGGGGGCCCGATATTGTCCTGTTCGAGGGCGGTCTCAGCTTGACCAGCACTGCTCTGTCCGACAAAGCGCAGGTTCTGCGCATGCTGCTCGATGCCGGTGTAGACATCCGGAGACTTGAAGAGCAACATTCAACGCTGGAAGAAGTCTTCCTGGAGGCGACGGGCGCATGAGGCGGATCGGGATTCTCACCTACTACTTGCTCTACGATCTCTCCCGTGCGGCGGCGGGCATTGTGCCGCTGGCCCTGGCGCTGGCCTTTGGCCTCATTGCTTTTGAGTATGGGATGGATCAGGCGCAGTTCATCACCGTGGCCGGGGTGGGTATTGGCGCCATCTGTCTTGTCAGCGGGCTGATGCTCGCTGGCCGGAGCAATCGGGCGTCTTGCTTTCCACTGCTCGCCCGAGTGCATAGCCGAGTCGAATTGCTGGCGGCGCTGGTTGTGGGCAGCCTGGCCATCACAGCCGTGTTGGCTTTGTTGATCACCGTCGCCAACCTGCTGGCGGGTCGCCTCACCCTGGATTTTCCAACGGCGTTCTGGATCCTGCCCACCTGGCTGGCCCTCTGGTTGCTGGCGGCGTCCCTGGCGCTGCCCCTGTCGACGCTCACCAGTCGCAGCGGCACGCACCTGCTGGGCTATAGCCTGCTGGCTGCACTACTGGTGGCCAACGACCAAAAGCCCTGGCTGGCAGCTAGGGGCTGGGATTGGATGCTGAGAGTCGTGACGGCGGTGCTTTGGCCGGTGAGTACGCTACTGGGACAGGCTTCGGCGGGGCAGCATGGCTCGACATACTGGCTGAGTCTGGCGCTGACCTGCCTGTACGCCGCGTTGATCTTTGGCCTGGCTGCTCAGCTTTTTGATGACAAGGATCTACTGTGGGTGGAGTGAGGGGTTTTCAGCCTGACCACCATTTGTCTCGACGGTGGCCTGCAGGCGCGCTCGGTGCCAAGCTGGCTCGCGAAAGCTATCTCGAAACCAAAGGAAAGAAGATATGAAGCATCAGGATAGCCTAGTGTTTCCCGAAGGCTTTCTTTGGGGAACAGCGACCGCGGCCCATCAAGTGGAGGGCAACAATACAAACAACGATTGGTGGGCCTTTGAGCAACGACCGGGTGCCATCTGGCATGGTGATCGAAGCGGCCTGGCCTGCGATTGGTGGCGCAACGCTGAGCAGGATTTCGACCTGATGGCCCAGATGGGCCACAACAGCCACCGGCTGTCGGTGGAGTGGAGTCGCATCGAGCCGCGAGAAGGGGAGTTCGATCCTAGGGCCATTGCTCGTTATCGGGAAATGCTGGCTGGTCTCCAGCAGCGGGGCATAGAGCCCATGGTTACCCTCTTTCATTTCAGCAGCCCGCTGTGGCTGGCCCAACAGGGTGGCTGGAGCAACCCAGTCGCCGTCCATCGCTTCCGGCGCTTTGTGCGCCACACCCTCGAGCAGCTGGGCGATCGGGTCAAGCTGTGGTGTACGATCAACGAGCCCAACGTCTATGCCGCACTGGGGTACCTGCTCGGTGAGCATGCTCCGGGAGACAAGTCGTTGATCCTCTATTTTCGGGTGTTGCGCAACTTGATGGAGGCCCATGCCGCTGCCTACCGTGTGATCCATGCCTTGGATGGAGAGGCTCAGGTGGGTCTGGTGAAGAATGTCCCCCTTTTTGAGCCTCTGGATCCCAACAACAAGCTGTCGCTGTGGGCCACCCGGCTCATCGATCGCTACTTCAACGAGGTCACCCTGCGTGCGGTGGCGGAGGGGCGTATGTTGTTTCCGGTGGGGTGGGGGCTGACGGCACACGGGCCGCTGGTGGATAGTCTTGATTTCGTCGGCTTGAATTATTATGCCCGGGAACGGATCAGTCTGCCCCTTGGTACCGACCAGAGGCGCGGCTTTATGCAACCCACGCCAGGCGCCGAGGTGAGTGACTCGGGTAGGAACGGTCCGTACGGTGAGATCTACCCCGAGGGTCTTTATCGCGCCCTCAAACGGCTTGCCAAGCTGGGCAAGCCCATTTATGTGACGGAGAATGGATTGCCCGACGCGGATGACGATCAACGTCCTTGCTTCCTTCTGGGTCATCTGGCCCAGATCCAGCGAGCCGCCATCGAGGGCGTGGACGTGCGTGGCTATTATCACTGGTCGTTCACCGACAACTTCGAATGGGCTGAGGGGTGGGCCTTGCGCTTTGGCCTGGTGGCTCTCGACGAGCGGTCGCAAGTGCGTAGCCCGCGACCAAGCGCCAAGCTCTACAGCGAGATTGCGCGGGCCAATGCCATCACACGATCGATGGTCCAGCAGTTCGCTGCCGGGACGTGTGACGACCTTCTTGACTAGTGGAGGAGTTCTTCACGAGAAAGGATCCCAATGAGTGAGCTACTGGCTTTTGCCCAGAAGATGGCGCGTGAGGCGGGCGAGCTTTTGCTACAATCCGACCAAGAGCGTCAAACAGTGTACAGCAAGTCGACGGACATTGACCTTGTAACTAGCGCCGACCTCGCCTCGGAGAAACTGCTCGTCGATGCCATCCGCGCCCAGTACCCTGCCCACAGCATCCTCTCCGAAGAAGGGCTGGGTGAGCTGGTGAACTTGGTCTCGAGTGAGACTGGTGGCCATCCAGCAGAAGGGGTAGATGCGGTAGCCGCTGCCACGTCCCACCTATGGCTGGTGGATCCACTCGATGGGACCGTCAACTATGCCCATGGCTATCCCTGTTGGGGGGTGACATTGGCCTTCGCCGAGCATGGACGGGTGGTGTTGGGCGTTGTCTACGATCCCTTGCGGGATGAAATGTATTGGGCGGAGCAAGGACAGGGCGCCTGGTGTAACGGGCGACAACTCCACGTATCGCGGACCTCGCAATTGGGCGAGGCCCTGGTTGCGACGGGCTTTGCCTACAGGCGCGCTACGCTAGATGATACCTCCCACGGTGAGGTTCTGGGTAACAATTTGGCGGAGTTCGG
>JASFOV010000226.1:0-7260 GCA_050116355.1 Anaerolineae bacterium | reverse complement strand
GCAGCATTTTGATAGCCATACTGATATCATAGCGGAAGAGCTGTTCAAAATCGAACTCCCTGGCAAAGAACTCTCGAATGTAGAGCTCGGCCATCAGGCCCAGCTCCCACATGCGCCCGAACCAGTCGATGCCACGGTTCGCCGATTTATAGAACATGGGCACGGTTGGAGCTTTGGACTTGATGCCCTGCTCGGCAGCCATAATCTCCAGCACATCCATGATGCGGGCGATGTCAATGTTCTGCGGACAGCGCGTCGAGCATGTCTCACAGGCGGCGCAGATCGAGATGGTGCGTGAATGGAGCACCATCTCCTCCTGCCCAAACTGGCACGCGCGCATGATTTGGTGCGGCGTAAGGTCAAAGTAGGCGGCCACCGGACACCCGGCGGTGCACTTTTTGCATTGGTAGCATAGAAACACGTTCTCGCCGGAGCGTTCTCTGATCTCGCGGGCGAGATCGGTCTTGAAAGTAACTGTCATGGGCCAACTCCTTGGCTAGGCGGTCTGTCGCGCGGGATCGTACTTGGGACCAATCTGGCAGGCTTTGACGATACTGTCTACAGCCTCTTCCCATTCAATGGCCATGATGTGGACGCCGGCAACGCCCTCCATCTCTTTGCAGGCGTTGATGATGTCCACACAGATCTGGATCCCCTCGGCCTCGGCCGCTGCTTTCCGGGCCTTTCGAGCTGCCTTGGCTTCTTCGGGATCGTCCATTTCTTTGATCTCGCGAATGGATGGTAGATCCCTGGTCGAATTACGCATCCGCTCGATATACTCGGGGTCGACTTCCATCCCTGGCACTTTGGTGGCCATGTACTTGGCACCGCCGAGGCTCCTCATGGGCCCCACGCCGGCCAGGATGTACGTTTCCTCATGCAGGCCTAGATCCACGACGCGGCGCATGAACTCTTCGAACTTGGGCACGTTGAAGATGAGCTGTGTTTGGATAAAGTCGGCGCCCGCCCTGGCCTTCTTCCCCAGACGGTATGGCCTGAAGTCGAACGGATCAGCGAATGGATTGGAGGCTGCCCCGAGGAAGAACCGCGGTTCCTGCCCCTTGATTGCATCGCCGCACTGGAAGATCTTCTCATCCCGCATGTCCCGGCATACCTGGAGCAGCGAGATTGAATCCAGGTCGTGCACGTTCTTTGAGTTGGGGTGATTACCAAAGGTCTGGTGGTCACCCGTCAAACAGAGCAGGTTGCGCACGCCAAGAGCATAGGCGCCCAACAAGTCGCTTTGAATGGCAATCCGGTTTCGGTCCCGGCAGGTCATCTGGATGTTGGGCTCGATGCCCAGCTCCATGAGCATCACGGCCACCGAGATGGAAGACATGCGCACCACCGCTGTCTGGTTGTCGGTGATGTTGACCGACTCGACAATATCCCTGAGATAGCCAGCCTTGTGCTCAATCTCATGGCGGTCGGCGCTTTGCGGGGGACCGAGCTCACCAGTTGCCACAAAGTAACCAGCTTGCAGGGCCTTTTCCAATTTGCTGCCTACAATGTATCCATTGTCGCTCATAGTCGCAGATCCTCCCGCACGATTTTTCGCTGTCCGCCGTCACGGCTGGTATGCCAATTCTTGGCTGGCTCGATCTCCATCAGCTTCTCCAACTGGCCCAATTCCTCCAGCCGCCGGTAGATTTGGTCCCAGACGCAGGGCGTTTCTTTGTCGGCGTACACTTCGCAGATGCCGCGTTGCGAACCGCCACACGGTCCGTTTAGCAGACTCTTGGCGCAGCGCGCGATGGGACACAGGCCGCCGGTCAGGGCCAGAACGCAGTCGCCACAGGCTTGACACCGTTCCTCCCAGACTCCCTGCTCTGTAGGCTGGCTCAGTCCACTGGTATTCAAGCCAGGGACTGTGAGTTTGCCGGGGAACTGCTCGTTCATCGTCTGCACGCCGATGCCACAGGCCAAGGAGACGATCAGATCGGCATCCTGGATATGGGCCTCTGCTACCTCGTTGTACTCGTATTCACATTGGCGCTGGACCGTAAACTCCCGGATCTCCTTTTCTGCCCCATCGAGGCGCGTCGCCATCCTGAGCTGCGAGGCCAGGATGGACACCTCTTTTTCGCCGCCAGCAAAGCAGACCGTCACGCATGTTCCGCAGCCGAGCACTAGGACGGTCTCGGCATCCGCGATCATGCCCTTGATCTCTTCGAGGGGCTTCTGTTCAGCTACTATCATTCTTCAACCTCCATTGGTCGTTCGATGACTCTACCATTCTTCAGTGGATTTGGCCCTAGTTCCCGGGCACGCTCCGTCATTTCTGTGGCTATCTCGGCGAAGCGAACGCCCTCCGCCGACGAAAGAAAGTACATCTCCAGTCTCTCGGGCTCCAGACCGACCTCGGCCAGGAGTTTCTTGGCGTATGTGACCCTTCTCTCAGCTCCCAGATTACCTTCCAGGTAATGGCAGGTACCTTTCAGTCAGCCAGCGACGAATACGGCATCGGCACCCTTTTCGAAGGCCCGGAGCAGGTATACGATATCTACCTTGCCGGTGCAGGGTAAATGCAGGACCTTGACGTTGGGCGGATAGCTCAACCGCATAGAACCTGCCAGATCTGCCGCTGCATAGGCGCAGTAGTGACAGGCAAAGGCTAGTACCTGCGGCTCGAACTCGCTCATGGTACCTCCTCTGATTCGCTACTCGTCGGTACTCGAAATGGCCTTAGAGTTCAGCAATATGTCGGTCGCCAGGCCCTTCCCCAGGAAAGGTCTGGGTCCTATTGATTCTTAAGCTACGAGCGCCAGGTCCAGTGCCTCCAGTAGCGCATCTTCTTTGGCCAGGACCTGATCATCGGTAAAGTGTTGCAGTTGGATCGCCTTGGCCGGGCACTCGGCCGGGCACAGGCCGCAACCGCGGCAGGCAGCAGCGGTGATCTCGGCAGCACCCATGATATCGCCTACCCCTTCGAGCAGCGGGTTGATCTGGGCTGCACCGAATGGACAGATGCGGACACAGGTAAGGCAGCCGGTGCATTTGGTTTCGTCCACGACGGCGACGACCCCGCCGACCTCCAATTGATCCTTCGACAGGATGCTCGCCGCCCGTGCGGCAGCGGCCCCGGACTGGGCGATGGTTTCATCCAATAGCTTGGGGTAGTGGCAGGTACCGGCCAAATAGATACCCTCGGCCGGGAATTCTACCGGTTGGAGCTTGACATGCGCCTCCAAGAAAAAGCCTTCGAGGGTGCATGAGAACTTGAGCAATTCTGCTAACTGGTGGCTCCCCTCTGCTGGAATCATGGCCTCCGATAGCACCAAGAGATCTGGGCTGAGGACCACCGTTTGATCCAGCACTTGGTCCCTAATAGCAATGCGCAACTGCCCATTGGCGCTGATCTCGGGCCGTGTTCCTTCCTCGTAGCGCAAGAAAACGACACCTGCCTCGCGCGCTTGCGTGTACAGCGCCTCGTGAAAGCCATAGGTGCGGATGTCGCGGTTGTACAACACAAATACGTCGGTCTCCGGATCACGGTCCTTCAACCGCAGGGCGTTCTTGGCCGCCACGGTGCAGCATATGCGACTGCAATAGAATTCGCTTTCGGAACCCTCTTCAGCCCAGGGACCGACACACTGGAGCATAACCACCGTCTTGGGTGCTTCAAGTCCCGGATCGCCGGCTTGACCGGCAGCCAGTCCTTGCTGCAGATCGTCTTGGGTGATGATGCGCGGATCGCTGCCCAGGCCGTAGGCAGGCCCCCGGTACTCCTGGCTTCCGGTGGCCACGATGGTCACCCCATGCTCGACCAGGCGCTGGGTCGGATCTGAGCCATTGGCCAGGGTGCTTTGGAAATTGCCGACAAAGCCTTTTGACTGGACCACCTGGTGACCGGTCACCACCTCGATGCGGGGATGGCCGGTGACCTTGGCGATCAGGTCCTGTAGGAAGGCCCGCACATCCCCTCCATCGCTCGTGTGGGAAATGCGACGGGCACGTCCGCCCAACTCGTCTTCCCGCTCCACCAGCGTGACGTCAAAGCCCTGCTCCGCCAGGTTCAGGGCAGCGGTCATGCCAGCAACCCCGCCGCCGATGACCAGCGCCCGGTGGCTCAGATCTTGCTCTTGGGTATACAAGGGTTGCAGGCGCCGCGATCGAGCCACGGCCATTCGCGTCAGATCCCTGGCCTTTTGAGTGGCCAATGCCGGCCATTGAGCGTGAACCCACGAGTCTTGGTCGCGGATGTTGGCCATCTCAAACAAATATGGGTTCAATCCCGCTTCGCGAATCGTATCACGAAAGATCGGTTCGTGCGTCCGGGGTGTGCACGAAGATACGATGACGCGGTTCAGGCCATGTTCTTCAATCCGCTCTTGGATCAGCTTGAGTGAATCGGCAGAGCAGGTATACATCGTGTTTTCAGCATGGATGACATTGGGCAGCTTGGATGCATACTCGGTCACATCCTGGACATCGACCACCCCTGCGATGTTGCTGCCACAGCTGCAGATGAATACGCCCACACGCGGCTCGTCCTCAGGCGACACGGGAATCTCCGGAGGGTACTCGGTTGGCGTAACCAGAGTGCCCCGTGCCCGGCCGATGGTCGCCAGAGCGCCAGCTGCGGCTCCGCCGGCCTCGATGACGCTATCAGGAATATCTTTGGGCTCAGCAAAGGCGCCACAGACGAATACGCCGGGGCGCGAGGTTTCCACTGGATGCAACGGGTCCGTCCGGCAGAATCCATTCGAATCCAATTCGATGTCGGCCGCCTGGGCAAGCGCTGTGGCTTCGCTAGGCTGTTCGATGCCGGTACTGAGCACTACTAGGTCGAAGGTTTGCTGTTCGAGCTGGCCAGCCTCGGTCACATAGTCGATGACGATCTCTCGTGTGTGGGGCTCTTCTTTGAGTCCCGAGATCCTGCAGCGATGGTAGTGGATGCCCAGTTGCTTACCCCGCTCAAAGTAGGCATCGAAGCCCTTGCTGAACGCCCGCATGTCGATCTGGAAGATATGCGCCTCCACGCCAGGTACATGGTCCAGCGCCAGCATCGCCTCCTTGGTGGCGTACATGCAGCAGACGGACGAGCAGTAGTTGTGCTCTTGGTCCCGCGAACCCACGCACTGGAGGAACGCAATGCGCCGCGGCTCGGCGTGATCGGAAAGCCGCGACACGTGTCCTCGGGTCGGTCCGGATGCGCTCAAGAGGCGCTCGAACTGCATGGAGGTGACCACATTGGCGTAGCGGCCGTAGCCGAGCTCGCCGGCTCGCTCCGCATTATACAGTTGGTAGCCGGGAGCGAGGATGACAGCGCCTACCTTCAGGGTTTCTTCGTAGGGCGCCTGTTGGTGGTCGATGGCGTGTACCTTGCAGGCCAGCACGCACTGGTAACACTCGGAGCAGAGCCCGCAGCTGAGGCATCGCCCTGCTTCGGCCAATGCCTGTTCCTCGCTGAGGCACAGTTCCACCTCACGGAAATCGCCGACGCGCTGGGCAACCGGCGAACGGGGGACTTGAACGCGTGGCCGGGTATCCACTTCACCCCGTGCCACCATGTTCGCAATCTCTGCTCTGGTCAACTCGGTGACTGGTAGCGGTAGCTTCTCGCGGGGCGTGAGCAACGGCGCCTCGCGCAGATAGCGGTCAATGGACAGGGCGCCTCGCCGCCCGGCGGCGATCCCTTCGATGAGAGCGCCGGGGCCTTGGGCGGCATCACCTCCGGCAAAGACGCCGGCCCGGTTCGTCTCCATCGTCTGCTCATTCACCTTGAATGTGCCCCAGCGTGTGATCTCAAGGCCATGGCCGGGATCCAAAAAGCTGATCTCAGGGGCCTGCGCGATGGCGGCGATCATCGAATCGCACGGAACTTCGAACTCGCTGCCTTCGATCGGGATCGGACGGCGGCGGCCACTGGCATCGGGCTCGCCCAGTTGCATGCGTACACAGCGGATCGCCGTGATCTGTCCATCCTGGTGCAGAGCCGCCACCGGTTGCGTCAGGGGCTCCAGGTGGATGCCTTCTTCGAGCGCCTCGTCGATCTCCCATTCGTTGGCTGGCATCTCGGCGCGAGTTCGACGGTAAACAATCGTGACATCGTGCGAACCCAAGCGGACGGCTGTGCGTGCGGCGTCAATCGCCGTGTTGCCGCCGCCGACTACGACGACACGATCGCCAAGTTCGATCTCCTCTGTATCTTCCAGGGCCACGGATCGCAGGAAAGGCACCCCGTGAAACACCCCCTGGGCCTCATCCTCGCCGGGAATGCGCAGTTTTTGTGGTTCATGGGCGCCAATGGCCAGAAACACGGCGGAAAATCCTTCGGTGAACAGGCTGTCGATATCGCGGACGGGATGGTTCAGCTTCAGGTCCACACCCAAGTCGAGGATTTCGTCAATCTCGCGGTTGAGGACGTCCCGGGGCAGCCGGTAGGCCGGAATGCCAACGCGGGCCATGCCGCCCGCCACAGGCAAGGCTTCAAAAATGGTTGCCGTGTAGCCCATGCGCGCCAAAAAGTGCGCGCACGTCAGACCGGTTGGCCCGGCCCCCACAATGGCTACACGACGTCTATCCGGGCTGGGCAGCTCGCTGGGTGCTTCGGGGTAGGGGCTCAACTCGCGGTTGCCAAGCGGCTCAGTCTCTTGACCCTTGTCTGCGTCCCACTTGGCATACACGGTGTCGGCTACAAAGCGCTTGAGCGCACAGATGGCCACGGGGCTGTCCAGCGTACCCCGGTTGCACTCGGTTTCACAGGGATGATGGCACACCCGGCCAACGGTTGCGGGGAAGGGATTGTATTGTTTGATTACCTCCAGCGCCTCTTCGTAGCGCTGCTGGGCGATGAGGGCGATGTAGCCTTGGGCGCTGGTATCCGCTGGGCATGTGGCTTTGCAGGGACTCGTCCCTTTCTTGGAGATGACATAAGCGCTAGGTACGGCCTGGGGATAGGGCTTGTAGGTTGCAGTGCGCAAGGAGAGTCCCTCGTTGAACTCGCTTGGTACGCTGACGGGACAGACCTCTACGCAATCGTTGCAGGCTGTGCACTTTTCCACGTCGATGTATCGAGGCCGGTGTCGGACGGTGGCTGTGAAATCTCCCGGTTCACCCTCGAGGTGCACCAGATCGGTTGTGGTTAGGAGCTTGATGTTCGGGTGCCGCCCGGCTTCCACGAGCTTGGGCGAGAGGATACACATGGCACAGTCATTGGTGGGAAACGTTTTGTCCAGTTGGGCCATTTTGCCGCCAATGGCCGGCGCCCGCTCGACAAGATAGACCTGGATATCCGAGTCGGCCAGGTCCAGAGCC
>JASFOV010000225.1:0-7326 GCA_050116355.1 Anaerolineae bacterium | reverse complement strand
GCAAACCCCGCGTCCGCCGGGTTCAGATCCAGGGGACCGGCCAGCTCGTGCCCATAGAGGGGCAATCCGGCCTCGGTCCGCAAGCTATCGCGTGCGCCCAATCCGATGGGTTGCAGCCCATTGGCCTTGCCCACCTTCAGAAGTGCCTGCCACAGAGCAGGAGCCTCGTCTGGGTGCACAAAGAGCTCGTAGGCGATCGGTTCACCCGTGTACCCTGTACCCGACACGTAGAGGTCAAAACCGGCAATCTCCGCATGCAGGATTTCGTTGCGCTTCATCTCCAGCAGCTGTTCGCTGAGCGGTGGCTCTGCCTCGCTGTCTGTTGGTCCTTCATCGAGCAAGGCCAGTAGGATATCTCTCGATTGAGGCCCCTGGAGCGCCAAGAGGGCGCGCCGTTCACTGCCAAGACTGGCGTCGTGCATGTCGCGGATGATCACCGTCTCTGTGCCGAGCGCGCGGGACCAGGGCCGCTCCGGATCGATCATGACTGCGCCTTCGCGGACTGCATTGACCCAGGCCCAATCTTTGGCCTTGTTGGCGGCATTGACCACTAGCCAATAGCGGTTCCGCTCCAGGCGATAGACCCATACATCGTCCAGGACGCCGCCGTCCTGATCTAGCAGAAAGGAATACTGGGATTGGCCGGCATCTAGCAGCGAAACATCATTGGTCGTGATGGTGTTGACAAACAGATGTACATTGTCGCCCGTAAACTCGAGCAGGCCCATATGGCTAACATCGAAAAGCCCGGCTTTGTTCCGAACTGCCAAGTGCTCCTCGTGGATCGACGTGTAGCGGACAGGCATTTCCCAGCCGGCGAAGGGCGCCATCCTGGCGCCCGCCTTGCGATGGATTTCGTAGAGAGGGGTCCGTTGCGGAGTTGACTCCTCGGGCGGTTGCCATTCAAAAGTGGGCTTGCGCTCTAGATTCCCCGGGGCATCTGCCCGCGCAATCTGGCCGATCCAGTATGGTTTGTGATACGCCCAGCCTATTGTGCCAGCCTCGAACTCCTTCTTGGTTGGGGGTCTCGCGTCACACTCGTCGGCTAGCTGGTGGGGGAGGCGGCGGATGACGACCGGCCCGGGCGCCTTGGCGAAGACGTCGTCGGGATCCATTTGCACGTAT
Organism: Anaerolineae bacterium; assembly: GCA_050116355.1. Taxonomy (GTDB): domain Bacteria; phylum Chloroflexota; class Anaerolineae; order JAAYZQ01; family JAAYZQ01; genus JASFOV01. Next base: position 6,201 of record JASFOV010000225.1, on the reverse strand, counting down.
CCGTCGGAGAGGGAGCGCAGCCAGTGAGCGACGCGTGACTCGACCGACTTGGGAATCTGCAGCTGGAACCGCGTTGACTCCGGTCCAGGGCGACGCAACATGCCACCACTCATCAATTGCCCGTCCTGTTCCAAGATCCAGGTAGGTTGGGTCTGGCCAGGCTCGAGGGCATACACGTCGTTGGTCATAACCACGTTACAGAAGCCGCGGGCGTGAGTGCCCTCGATCTCGATGATGTCCCACTCACCTCCCGGATCGGAGGTCGGTTTGTGCAGGAAGTAATGGTGCGGATAGCCGCTGGGTGCATAATCCTTTGGCAGGTCGGCGCATGTGCATAGATCGACAACGTCCCATTTGGCTTGCTCCAGCAGATCAAAGTCGATTTTGGCACGGTAGACGGGCCCATGGCGTCCAGCGTAGGCGTATGGCCTGGCCCCCTTCAGCACGCCGGCCATGATCTCGGCCAGCCGCTCGATCTCTGCAGAACGGAATCCCCGTTGTGTGATCCAGGGCGTGCCGAGCCGGATGCCGCTGGGATTGCGGGCACTCCGGTCGCCGGGAATCGTATTGCGGTTCAGCACGATCCCCGCCAAGTCCAAAATACGGGCTGCCACGTCACCCATCAAGGGGGTTCCGTTTCTTCCATCGGGGCTGACCCCGTGGTCGGCCCGGACCGTCTTCAAGTCCACCAGCAGCATGTGGGTATCTGTGCCGCCGTATGGAATGCGAAGCCCGCACTTTTCTAGCTCGTGGGCCAGATGTTGGGCGTTGTCTTTCACCTGCCGCTGCAGTTCGCGGAACTGGGGAGAGCGGGCCAGACCAAAAGCAACTGCCATGCCGGCGATGGCATTCACGTGCGGGCCGCCCTGTTCGCCGGGAAATACGGCGGCGTCCACCTTTGCCGCCAGTTTCTTGTCCGTTGTGAGAATGGCAGCGCCCCGTGGCCCGTAGAGTGTCTTGTGCGTGGTAAAGCTGGTCACATGAGCATGGCCGATGGGACTGGGCGCGACGCCAGCCGCGACCATGCCTGCGATGTGCGAAATGTCGGCCAGCAGGTACGCGCCGACCAAGTCGGCGATCTGGCGGAAACGTTCCCAGTCTGGCACCCAGGGATAGGAGGTATAGCCGGCTATGATCATTTTGGGCCGGTGTTGGCGGGCTAGTTCCTCGATCGCCTCATAGTCCAGCCGCTCCGTATCCGGATCGATGCCGTATGAGACAATGTCGTACAGCTTGCCGGAGCGGTTGGCCGGGCTGCCATGCGTGAGATGCCCACCATGCAGCAGATCCATGCCCATGACCGTGCTGCCCAATGGAACGAGGGCGGCATAGATGGCGCTATTGGCCGGTGAGCCAGACAATGGCTGGACATTGGCCCAGATCTCTTCGGGGGAAACTTGGCCGGTGGCAAAGGCCTCGGCGGCACGGCGTCGGGCCAGCGATTCCAAGATGTCCACATACTCGACGCCCTTGTAGTACCGCAGATCCGAGTAGCGGCGGTAGTAAGCCAGCTGGGTCTCATAATCCAGGATTTCCTCTTCGGTCGAGCCGTGAATGGTTGGATTGGGGTACCCTTCGGCGTAGATGTTCTGAAACACTGAGCCCAGTGCCTCGCGGACGGCCTCCGGGGCCTGGCTCTCAGAGGGGATCAGGATCAGTTTGCGAGCCTGTCGCTCCTCCTCGTACTGGACAAGACGGGCAACGGCAGGGTCCAAAGAATCGAGTCGGCTGAAAAAAAAGTCGAGCATGGTGTACCTCCTGTCCATAGAAGCCGCTGGGAGCTGTTCCGCCCCCAATCGAGGGAATTATACCACTGCAGGGTACTGGGAGCAAGGCTGAAAGAGCCAAAGGGTGCCGGACGCCTCGGTCTCCGGAAACCTGTTAGCGCTGGAGGCGGGGTGATTGCCCGGGCTGACCAGTTCTCCGCACTCTTTATATCCGTGCAAAATCTGGACAAACCCTTGCAGGTCGGATATTGCATTTTCCTGCCAAGGATGATATAATTTCTCGCTATTGGGACAACTTGTTCCAAGGCGCTGGAAGATGTCCAACATCGACAGTGCCCAAATAATCTTGTGAGTAAGGAGAGGATCACCATGGAATTCGAAGGCTACTGTGTCAAGTGTCGCACGAAGCGAACGGTGAAGGACGGCCAGGTAAGCGAGACCGCCAAGGGCAGGCCAATGGCCAAAGGACCTTGCCCCGAATGCGGTACAACCGTTACGCGCTTCCTATCGGCCAAGGAAGCCGGCAAGTAGTTTAGCCCGCTCAGGGCGGACTATCTATAGCAAGGTTACCTGCCCGGTCGTCCCATCCACCCGAACAGACTGGCCGGTCTCTAAGCGGGTGGTGGCTTGGTCAACGCCGACGACGGCCGGGATGCCGTATTCTCGGGCAACGACGGATCCATGCGTCATCAGGCCGCCCACCTCCATCACCAAGCCCCCAGCAACCAAGAACAAAGGTGTCCAGGCCGGATCGGTTCCAGGGCACACCAGAATCTCCCCCGGCTTTACTTGGGCTGAGTGCGGATCAAGGACCACACGTACAGTGCCCGTTGCGACTCCCGGAGAGACTGGACTGCCGGTGAGAGTCCGTCCGTCCGCCTCCGGAGGGCTGTACACTCCTTCATAGTAGGCTGTTCCATCGCTCAGAAGCAGCCGGGGAATCTGCTTCCTGAACGTCTCTCGTTTGTATGCCTCACGGCGCTGGCGGGCCAGGGTACGCCAAGCAGGCCAGTCCTCCCCGCGCGCCAGATCCCGTATTTCACCCATCCGGAAATAGAACAGATCCGTTGCATGCGCCAAGTGACCTGCAGCCACCAGCTCTTGGCCACTCTGTAGTAGCGATTCTCTGACCAGTCCCATCATGCGCACCGCCCAAAACTTGGGAGATTCCCGCAGACCGGCCAGCGTTCGCATCCGCTGGGCTGCCCACATCGCCAGGCGCGCCTTGATTCTGCCCCCGCTCTCGCTCCGAATTTCCTGAATGAGTTTGTCGATCATGGCCGAAGCGGAGGCCGCTGCCCGCCGGAATACCACGTCGGGAGCCTGCTCCGTTTTCTCGATTTCGACATAAGTCTGCAGAGTCTGCATGACCGGCTTGGGCTTCTCTCGCCACCGCGGCCGGCCCAGATCGATCTCGGCCAGGCCGCGCATTCCATAGCGCGCCAGGAAGCGAGCTATTGCACTCTGCGCTGGCTCTGGCAGACGGCTGGCCAGGTATTGCTCAGCCAGATCGTGGGTCTCCATCTGCAAGAACCAACTGCGGCTTGTGGCGTCGGTCTGGATGACTTGCGCTGTCTCCCACAGGGCCAGATCCATCTCAGTGGTAACATTGTGCGGCAATCCGCGCATCATGGCCAGAGTGTTCGGACGTTGCCCCTTTGTACCATTCTGTGTGTGATGCGGCAGACTTGCCGCCAGCCTGCTCAAGATGTTCAGCCCCACCATGCCCGCTGCAAAGCGTGGCACAAACTGGGGCAGCAGGAACTGAAACGCTCGGTCCAGCAATTCTTCCATCAGATCCAGCCGCTCGTCCAGGGTTCTCGTCGCCGAGAAGCGGGCGGTGTATGCCGACTCGAGGTCATCGAGCTGCTGTTCGAAATGTCGGCGCTGTGCATCCGGCCGGAGCATGGTCAGAATCAGCCGGCCGAGCATTGGTAGCAGGACCGGCCCGATCTGTCTTGCGGTGCGGGGGCCAAACCCCTCATCCGGTACCAGCCGGGCATCGTCCCAGAGGGACTCCATCGCCTTCGAGATGCCCGGCTCGGCGATACCCAAGAACCCGCGAAAGACGCGCCGCCAGATCCGGTGACGGACCAGCCCGGTGCAGTCAATGAAAAGCCGTTCAGCAGCGATCCTGACCGCCTCTTGGGTCTGCGCAGTTCGCTGCTCACCGAACAGCTTGGCGGCTCCGGCAAATATGGCCTGAATGGCATACTGACCCAAGGGTGTCATCGGCTCAAGCACACCCTGGACTGCTCCAAAGGAGAACATGACCCGCAGCGGTTCGGGCCGGATGCCGGTTGGGAGCGGAAAGAGTGACGTGATTGGACGCGACTGGAGTATGTAGAGGGAATCACCGGCCCTCGCCCACTCGATGTCCTGCGGGCTACCCATGGACTCGGCGATCCGGTGTCCAAGCTGGGCGACAGTGCCGATGGCTTCGTCGGGCAATGCCTGTGCGCTGGAGGATGCGCCTGCTTGGCGCGTCGTACCGCCCCCGGCTTCGCTGCGCACAAGGGACTCCTTTTGCCCCAGGCGCCTCTCCAAGATATGCCCCCGGCGATCCACCACATAGCGGTCCGGTTCCACCTGCCCGGACACCAGGAGCTCACCCAGTCCGAAGGTGGCCTCGATCACCGTCTGGTTGCGCTTGCCAGTTAGGGGATTCGCCGTGAACAATACCCCTGACACGTCGCTGTCAACCATCGATTGCACCACGACGGCCAGGGCCAAATCTCGCTGCGCAACTCCGTGCCGGATGCGATAGCTGATGGCTCGCGCCGTCCATAGACTGCTCCAGCAGCGGACCATGGCGTCCAACAACGCCTGATCCCCCACGACGTTGAGAAATGTGTCCTGTTGACCGGCAAACGACAGATCGGGCAGATCTTCCACGGTGGCCGAGGATCGAACAGCGACGGGTGGGCGTCCTAGCTTGCCATACATCTCCAGCAGGCTGTAGCTCAGATCCGGAGCAAGCTCGCTGGCGTCAAACCGTAGACGGATAGTGCGGGAAATCTCCTCCAGTGCGACAGGGTCGTCGAGCGGTGCGGTTTGGACCAAGCGTGTGATCTCGAGATCCAGGGTGTTGGCTGCCACGTATGCATTGTAAGCAGCAGTGGTAACCACAAACCCGGGAGGTACAGGGAATCCTTGCTGGATCAGCGTCGACAGATTCGTTCCTTTGCCACCTGCCGTCTCCAGCGTGAGGCCGCGGGCTGTCAGCGGCAGAATGAGTGGGCTTTGCACGTTGCTGAGCCTCTAGGATTCACCAACCGTAGCTCTCCATTGCGAGGGAAGCAAGCCCTCAGTCGGGCCAGGTCTGCCACAGCACGCGATAGCTGGCGACCGAGTATGTCTCCAGTTCGGCATCTATTGCCTGGCCGGCCAATATCTTCTGGCGCTGCTCTTCCAGCCAGGCGATAGCAGCCTGGTAGCGGGAGGATAGACCGGTAAAGTAACCGAGGGCGACATGGATCTCGCTGCGCCGTGAACGGGCTAGCCACAGCCGCTCGAACTCTGCCTGGTGCTTTTCCAGTTCAACCTGCAGTCCCTTCAGCGCTTGCATGTAGCCGGAGATCTGCTGGGCACCTTCTGGGATCCTGTCCCTGGCCTCCTTGTGGTGGTGCTTCAGGCTGTGCAGCCCGGTCCGGATCTGCTGGCCCAGCTGCGTCTTGCGAGCGGCATACGCCGTTAGTTGGGCGACCGAGATCATCTCCTGTATCATCTTCCCACGGGGCTGTTGCCGCTCGACCAACAGCGGTTGGAGGATGTCCAGAGCAGATTCTGAGAGGGCGAGCATGCTGTTCAGTGTTTTGCCGGATAGCGCGTCCTCGCCGGTTACCGTTTCACCCGTCAGTGGTTCGTCAAAGAGGGCCAAGACCGTGCGCGAGCGGTTGGGCATGGGCACTCCGGGCAGATCGTTGGTGCTGGCCAGAAGCTCCATAGCCTCCAGGATCGTATCGTGTTCTTGGCCCAAGAAGAGCGGTCCCCAGGCCCCGTCGAAATCGGCCTCGCTTGTCTGGCCACCGGTCCAGCCCTGTTCGGCCCCGAACGCATAACCGGGCCAACTCAGGCCCAAGTACTGGTAGTGGCCGAAATCGCCCCAGTCGGTGGTGAGTACTCCTTCTGCTCCGGCTCTTGCTCCCTGCTGGGTGAGATTGCGGATATTGGTCCGGGCACCATGCAGCCGCGGATACAGACTGTTCCACGAGCCAACGCCGGGACAGACCCAGAAGCGGCGGCCAGCCTGGGCAAAGACTTGAACCGATGGATAGTCTTCGGCCGGATCGTAGTGCCAGTCGAGCAGGGTGACATCGTCGGGTAGCCCGTTCAACAGGTGGGGATGGGTTAGCAAAAAGTCCCCCCAAATCTGGATGCGCCGCCCGTAGCGAGCGGCCAGTTGCCTCAGGCGCAGTATATGACGCAAATAGACCTGACCCACGCCAACTTGCCGTGCTAGGTCCCTACTGGC
>JASFOV010000224.1:0-7350 GCA_050116355.1 Anaerolineae bacterium | reverse complement strand
AGACGTACTGCGCCGGGTTCCGCCATGCCGAGCCGGAGGTCGGGTTGTTGGTGGTGCGCTTGGCCAGTATTGTGGGACCCATGGTCGACACTCCCCTCACCCGCCTTTTGCTGGCTGCCGATGTGCGGACTTTGTTGGGCTTTGACCCGATGATGCAGGTCATCCATGAGGATGATGCCGTCGCGGCCTTGGCTTGTGCGGTGGGCAGCGGGATCACAGGCGCAGTGAACGTCGCCGCTGAGGATGTGCTACCCCTCAGTAAGATGCGGGGGCTGGTAGGCAAGCCCCTCTTGCCCATCTGGCATCCCCTGGTCTACTGGGCCAAGAAGCGATCCAAGTTGCAGCAACTGCCCCTGGACCCCGACTATCTTCGCTATCCGTGGGTAGGCAGCCTGGACCGGATGCGCGACGAGTTGGGCTTTGTGCCCAGCTATTCCGCTGAGGAAGCGCTCCACGAGCTTGGGGCGTGGCGTCGAAGTGAACGCTCGCTATCCGGCGCCGAACTGTTGGCTCAGAAAGAGAGCCGGTTGAGGGCCACTATCGCCTACCGGCAACGCAGAGGGCGAACGGAGGAGAATGAGGCATATGAGTAACGAGGAAGCGAGGATCCCCACCGCTGAGCAGGATGATCAGCCTCTATCCGATGAGGAGTTGCGCCGGCAGTTGGTCGCGGAACTGGACGAGCTGGCCGATCGACTCAAGACAGCGGAGCCTGCCTACGAGCCGCCACCCTTTTCGCCCAAGCGGTTGGTGGGGTTTGTGGAAGAGAGCCTGAAACGCTTTCCCCACGAGATCCAGCTTGGTATTCTGGACCGGCTACGGAATCTTATGAACGAGGAGATGTTGAGCGTTGAGACCTGGCAGGGTATCTGGTACATGCTCAACTACACGGTCCAGTACAACGTTGACGTCGTCAAACGACACCTCACCGGCGAGTTCGACACGGATGAATGGGGTTTGGATTGGGAGTTGCTGGACGTGATGCGCCCGCTCCTTGCTTTCCTATACAAGAGCTATTTCCGGGTAGAGACCGCGGGTCTGGACCATATCCCGGTCGAGGGGGCAGCGCTGCTGGTCGCCAACCATTCCGGCCAGATCCCGTGGGATGGGTTGATGATCACGACTGCATCTTTGAATGATCACCCGGCGCAGCGCCTGGTCCGCGCGTTGTACAGCGAGGCGGTTCCCCGCGTGCCTTTTGTGGCGCCCATGCTGGCCCGCATGGGGCAAACGCTGGCGACTGTGGACAACGGCATCCGGTTGCTGGAGGCGGAGGAGGTGGTTGCCGTCTTTCCCGAGGGCACCAAGGGGCCGGCCAAGACCTTCAAGGAGCGCTACCGGCTGGCCCGATTCGAACAGGCTGACTTTGTGGCGATGGCGCTCAACACGCAAGCGCCGATCATTCCTGTTTCGGTGGTGGGCGCCGAGGAGACCTATCTCTCGCTGGGGAGTTCAACCTCGATGAGCCGGCTGACGGGCTTGCCCTACTTTCCCATCACGCCAACGTTTCCGTGGTTGGGACTGTTGGGCCTGGTGCCGCTGCCGACCAAGTGGTACATTGATTTCGGCTCCCCCATCTCTTTGGCCGAATATGGCGCGGATGCGGTGACCAACCTGGTGTTGACCGCCCAATTGAGCGACCAGGTGCGACATACCATCCAGGATATGTTGCACACACGTCTGGCCCAGCGTCGTTCCGTTTTCCGCTAGGAGCCGCCTAAGCGGTTCCTGGCGAGCGTGCGGCGCCCATCCCGGCTGAGCCGCTCCAACGCCCGGCGGTGGGGCCTGTCGAGGGGAGATCCGCTCTATGGCCGTCTACTCCGACTCTTAGCAGTTGCTTGAGATCAAGAGGTTTACGCTGGCTGTGGCTGATCAAGGCCAGCGAAAGGAGATGTGGAGGTGGCAAGAAAGATATTATCCAGTGTGGATACGGCTTGGCTGCGCATGGAGGATCCCACCAATCTGATGATGATCAGCGGCGTCATGGTCTTTGGCGCACCGATCGACATGGAGCGCCTCAGGGCGACGATAGAGCATGGCCTGTTGCCCCTCGAGCGGTTCAGCCAGCGCATCGTCTGCCCTCCTATGGGCAAGCCATACTGGGAGGACGATCCGGACCTGGATCTGGACTATCACCTGCAGCGGATCAGCCTGCCGCCGCCGGCCAACCAGGCCACACTGCAGGAACTGGCCAGCCTGTTGGCCAGCCGGCAACTGGACTTTTCCCGGCCCTTGTGGCAGTTCCACCTGGTGGAGCCGTACGGGGAGGGGTGTGCCCTTATCTGCCGCCTGCATCACTGCATTGGCGACGGCTTGGCTCTGGTCCATGTATTGCTGTCCTTGACCACCACCGAACCCGAAGAGGCCTGGCCGCTGAGCCAACCACAAGCACCTCGCAGTCGCCGCCGGTCAGTCCTGCGGCGACTGTACCAGCCGGCGCGTACGGCGGTCAAGACGACGGTGCGCGTCAAACGAACGCTACTCAAGGAGGCGTGGGGCACATTTCGCCATCCCTCCCGCCTGGGTGATTGGACCCGCACCGGGATCCGGGGCACGCGGGCGACGGCCCGGCTGTTGCTGCTGTGGCCCGATCCCAAAACGGTGTTTAAGGGGCCTCTGGAGGTGCCCAAACGAGTGTCTTGGTCGCAACCCCTTGACCTACAGGAAGTCAAAGCGACGGGGCGGGCGATGGGCAGCACAATCAACGACATATTGCTGGCGGCGATGAGTGGCGCGTTGCGACGCTATCTGGAAGGGCGTGGGGAGCCTGTCGCGGGTCTGAATTTCCGGGCAGTGGTTCCTGTAAACCTGCGCCGGCCAGGCACCGAACATGAGTTAGGCAACAAATTCGGCTTGGTCTTTTTGTCGTTGCCTGTCGGTATCGTGGAACCTGAGAAGCGCCTGCACGTACTGAAGCAGCGCATGGACGACCTCAAGGATTCTCTCGAAGCGCCGGTGGCATTCGGCATCTTGACCGGCATCGGCGCCGCCCCGGAAGCGATCCAGGACGTCGTGGTCAACATGTTTGGGGCCAAGGGCACAGCGGTGATGACCAACGTGATCGGTCCCCAGGAACAGATCTACCTGGCCGGCGCTCCCCTGGAATCTCTGATGTTTTGGGTGCCCCAATCGGGCCGGTTGGGCATGGGGGTCAGCATCTTGAGCTACAACGGCCAGGTGTACATGGGCGTCATCACCGACCAGGGGCTGGTCCCCGACCCGGAGACGATCATCGATGGCTTCCACGCCGAGTTCGACGACCTGGTGGCGCGGTCGCAGGAAGTGGCCCCGCCGCCTACGCTACCCCAGGTTCTGGACCGATTGGACGAGACCATTGAGATGCTGGATGAATTGCTGGATGAGCAGCAGACAGAACCGGCAGATGCATCGGATCTGCCCGCGGACGAGGAGTCCGACGAGCCTGAAGCAGCGCCGGAGCGTTGCCAGGCACTGACGCAGTCCGGCCGGCAGTGCAAGAATCCGCCGCAGCCTGGCTCAGAATACTGTCACGTGCACCAACCGGACTAGCCATCTCTCAGAGGTGAGAACACGGATGCCTTGACTGATAAGGCATCCGTGTTGTGCTGCAAGGCTGTAGGCCCCCCTGGCCAGCAGTCACTCGAATTTGAAGCGCCAGGCGGCCAAGGCAAAAAAGGCGAGGCCGTAGCCGAATGAAACCAGGGCCGGAAGCCACACCGAGGCCAAGCCCTGTCCCCGGACCACAATGTTCTCAAAGCCATCAATGGACCACGCCACCGGCGTGAGGTGACCGACCGTCTGGAAGGCCTCACTGGTGAACTCCAGGGGCATCCAGGCACCACCCAGCCCGGCCAGCACCAACATCAGGATCAGGGTGAAGATAATGACCTGTTCCTCGGTTCGGGCGAAGGTGCCGATCAGCAAGCCCAGGCTGGCTGACCAGAAGGCGGTGCCCAGGATCATCAGCACGGTGGCCAGCGGGGCGCTCATATACTCGACATCCAAGAAGATCTGGCCGAAGGCGACCAGGATCACCAGCTGAAACAGGACCATAGTGTACATGGCCAGATAATGACCGACTATGATCTCCAGACGCGAGATGGGGGTGGTCAGAAGCCGTTGCAGGGAACCGGACTTGCGTTCCAAGACCAGAATCTCGGCCGCGCCGATGAGGCCGGCCATGGCGAACTGGACCATGATGCCAGCCGAGGAGTGGGCATAGTCGTTGGCAGCGGCCTGTGACTCCCCCGTTGATTCCGCGGCGACGCCCGACTGACTCGTCGTAACGGCCAAAGGAGGGTCTTGCCAGGCGGTGATCGCCCGCTTCAGTGTACTGTCCAGGAATTGGCTGGTCACCACGCCGCCGTGGGCCTCGAAGGCTTGGGCGGTCAGCCGGGCAGTCTGGGTGGCGCTCATCAGGCGCAGGGCTGCACGCTGGATCCCGGCCTGGGCGGTGGGGCCGGCATTGGAACCGGGATCCACGACGATGACCAGCTTGGGGCTGGTGTCGCTGGCGGTGCTGAGGGCTCCCTCGTAGAACCCGGCGGGGACCAATACCGCCGCCGCCCAATCGCCAGTCCCTACCCGCTCCTGGGCCCCGTCGACGTCGTCGCTGTCCCACACCTCAGGCCGGATCGACTCGGAAGCGTGCAGGAGGGTTAACAAGTGGGTACTGGTGGGGCGATCGCCATCCAGATCGACAAAGCCGACCGGCAGCCGCGGGTCACCGTCGCCTGTGCTGGAAAAGACAAAGCCGAAGAGCAGCGTGAACCCGACGGGCATCAGCACCAGGAACAGCGCTGCTTTCCAGTCGCGAAAGATCTGGCTGAGGTCCTTTAGGGCCAGGTCGATGGCGCGCATGGCATGCCTCCTACGCGAACCGGTTCCGGAATTTGAGCAGGCCGATGACAAAAAAGATGAGCCCCAGCGCCAGCATGACACCTACCGTCAGCAGCACGTCATTGGTGAGCGCGCCGCTGCCTTCGAGCAACAGCTGCCAGCCGCGCACGCCCCATCCTTGGGGCACAAAGAGCGAGGCGGTGCGCATCGGGTTGTCGGCGCCGGGCACGCTGGCGGTGAACACGCCGACCATGCCGATCATGCCCATGACGGTCATGACCCCGCCGTAGATGATGCCGGCTTGCCGGCTATTCTTCAGGAAGGAGGTGATAAAGATGCCGAAACTGGCAGCCATGACGACCAGGCCCAGGATGACCAAGGCCACCGGCAGCGGGTCGCCCCAGGGGATGTCAAAGATCCAAGCCGAAACAAGGACGAGGGCGATAACCTGTACGATGAGCAGCAAAAAGATGGAGATGAATTTGCCGCCGAGGATGGCGGATTGCGGCGTAGGGGTGGTGAACAGCCGGGCTAAGGTGCCGGCTTCCTCTTCCTGAATGATCGACTGGGCGGAAGCCGCCCCGGTGAAAAAGACGTAAAAGACCATCATCCCGGCCATGATCAGGCCCAGCATGGCGCTCATGCCCCCTGCGGAGTCGTCGTCGCTGGTGGGCGGCGCCTGTATCTCAAAGAGCGCCGGCACGGCCTCCTGCCCACCGAGTTGGCTGGACCACGCTGCGTACTGTGTGGCGATCTCCTGCAGTGCGGCGGGACCGGCATCGGCCCCTGCAGCGCGCAGCTGTTGGCGAGCGGCGGTGACCGCGATCCTGGAACCGGCGAATGCATCGATCATCTGGCTCACGATGTCTTTGACGATGCCTGGCCCCAGGGTGAGGGTTGGGTCCTGGTACAGTTCGACCGTGGCTCGTTCGTCCGAGGCGAAAGCGGCTTCAGAGAATCCGGCGGGGACGATGACGGCGACGGCCGCCTGCTGGTGATCGACCGCCGCACGGGCGCTGGTCGCGTCGTCTGCACCGCTGACTTGGAGTAGATCCGGGATCGCAGTACGCAGGGTATCGACGATGAGTTGGCCTGCGGAGAACCCGGCGACGCCCTGATCCAGATTGGCGACCTGTACTTGCACCGTGGGCAGGTCGAACTCCTCGCCGCCCGAAACCAGGCCGCCAAAGGCAAAGTAGAACAACAGCGACGTGAGCAGGGGCAGTCCCAAGCCAAAAACCAAAAAGAAGGCATTGGTGAGATTGCGTCGCAGGTCCTTCAGACAGATGTCAATGGCTTTCATAGCTGTTCCCTATTCTCCTGCAAGCTCGTGGCGACCGACCACGGGCCAACATCCGACCCATTTGATCGAGCGGCCGACATCCTCGAGTCTGGCAGCGCTTCATTCCCGAAGGGCGCGGCCCGTAAGGTGCAGGAATACCGCCTCTAGGTTGGGTTCCTGAATGTCCACCGATGTAATGCGCGCCCCAGCCTGGGTGGCGGCCTCGAATAGGCGCGGCAACACCGAGTTGCTATCGTCGACCAGGAGGGTGATCAAGCCGTCGCCGGTTTCGTCCTCGGTCTCGGACGCCTGGTGTACCTGTTGTACGCCATCGATGGTCTGCCAGCGGGGGAGCAGTGCTTCAAAGGGGGCTGGTCCGCCGGTCGAACTACTGGCGGTCAGGTCGATGCGGTCCAGCTCACCCACGATCTTGACCAGCTCATCGTGGGAGCCATAGGCGATGACTTGGCCCTGGTCCATGATGGCGATATGGTCGGAGAGCTCCTGGGCTTCTTCCATGTAGTGGGTCGTGTACAGGACGGTCATGCCTTGGCGGTTGAAGGCTTTGACACTGTCCAAGATGTTGCGGCGGGTCTGCGGGTCGATGCCGACCGTCGGCTCGTCCATGATCACCACCTGGGGGCGGTGTAGCAGGGCGATGCCAATGTTCAAGCGCCGCTTCATTCCTCCCGAGTATTTGGACACCCGGCCCTTTTGGCGGTCAACCAGGCCCACGATGTCCAGAACCTCGTCGACCCGCTCGTTGAGGGCCGCGCCGCGCAGACCGTACATCTTGCCCCAGAAGTTGAGGTTTTCGCGGGCGGATAGGTCCTCGTACAGTGCGATCTCTTGCGGGACTACGCCGATCGATTCTTTGACGGCCATTGGCTCGTTGCGGATCGAGTGGCCCATGATCCAAGCGTCGCCGCGCGTCGGTTGGGCCAGGCAGGCAAGGATGGAGATGGTGGTGCTTTTGCCAGCTCCGTTCGGGCCCAACAGGCTCAAGATTTCGCCCGGTTCTGCCGCAAAACTCGCCCCTTGTACGGCGTGGATATCCCCAAAGTCTTTGTACAGGTCTTGAACGAGGATTGCCGTTTCTGCTGCCATCTTTCCTCCCACGCTCCTGGTGCTTGGTCTGGTCTTCATAAGATGTAGGCCGCCGGGCGTAGCCACGCGCACCCGGCGCGATGGGGCGCCCCAACACGCAGTCAAGCCCGGGGTTGTCCTGGCGAGTCCTGATGTTTGAACGA
>JASFOV010000223.1:0-7370 GCA_050116355.1 Anaerolineae bacterium | reverse complement strand
CTATAGCCCCTTGACCATCGCCTCGTTCCTGTGCTGGGATAGCGACTCCCGTGACCGAGTGGTGCACGACTTGCGGGACTCACCACGCCAACTACACGCCGGTCTCGAAATCATCCTCGATGTGGTCATGGACTATGCCGCGGCCTGTTTGGAAGCCGGCGCCACAGGCCTCTTTTTTGCCACGAATATGACCACCTTCGATGCACTGACCGCTGCAGAGTACCGGGAATTCGGCGTGGCCTACGATCTACCCATTCTCGAAACAATCAAGGACCGATCCCGCCTGACGATGCTGCACATCTGTCGCAAGAACATCATGTTCGATCTCGTCGCCGACTATCCCGTCGATGTGCTACACTGGGCCGATCGAGCTGGGCCTCCGACGCTGGCTTCAGCCCAGCAAATCACGGACAAGGCCGTGAGTGGGGGCCTATCTGTTGAGACGCTGCGCAACGGGACACAGGATGAGGTAACGACTGAGGTACGCGAGGCGATTGCCCAGACAGAGGGTCAGGGCTTCATCCTTGCCGCCGGCTGCGTTATCGATACGCACACGCCCGAATCCAATCTGCATGCAGCCCGTCGTGCATCCGAATCTACCAATGCCATAGAGGGAGCGGATCAGTGATGGATTCCCTATCAACGACTTCGCCGGTGATCCCGGAAGAGAGACTTTTCGCATGACACAGTTGCAGAGTCTGTTCGACGAATACTTGGTCTTTGTCTTCAGTAGCGATCCAATCGAGGCCACGCGGTTAGGGATGCACGAGTACGACCACGTACTAGGCGACGATACGCCTGACGCCATATCCGAGAGGGCGACAAAGAGACGAAGCTTCCTCTCACGCTTCGAGGCATTGGACCCTGCAGACCTGACCGTAGATGAGGCGATGGACGTCCGCTTGGCGATCATCGATATCAAGACCGCCCAGCGCAGGCACCAAGACCTCCGCGTGTGGGAGCGGGCGCCCTACTGGTACCTGGAGCGGCTTGGGGGCGCCTTTTCCAACCTCATTGGCCGTGAGTTTGCGTCGCTGGAGGAACGGGGCCAGCGCCTGCTCTCCCGCCTCCAACGGGCCCCCACCTATTTGAGTGTCGCACAGAACAACCTAACCACCAGAGCGCCCCAGCTTTACGTGGAGATGGGTCTGACCGCAGCCAAGGGTCTGGGTTCGTTCCTGAATGAAGCAGTGCTGGGATTTGCCGCGGACCTGTCCCCGGCGCTAGAGACGGACGTACAGCAAGCGGTTCGCGAGACCCAATCGGCGTTGGCTAGATTCTTGGAATACTTGGCGCACCTGCACGCCCAAGCCAGCGGTCAGGTTGCCTGTGGGCCAGACCACTTTGACTTTTTGCTAAGAGAGTTCCATCTGGTCGATATGGATCACCAATCGCTCTACCAGTTTGGCCTGGAGCGGGTTGAGGAGGACAGGCGGCGGCTGGAAGCCTATGCACAACGGCAGGATCCCACTCGCAGCTGGGTCGAACAGATCGATCAAGTCAAGGAACACCATCCCCCACCGGCAGAGTTCAAAGATGCCTATGGGCGGGAGATGGTCTTGGCCCGCGAACACTGCGTGGAACAGGATCTGATCACCCTGCCCGAAGGTGAGGTCTGCCACATGGAGTGGCTGCCCACGTACCTGCGGGCGAGCCTGCCCATCGGCGTGATGAACACCACACCGCCTTTCGAACCCGGGCTGGAGAGCAATTGGCTCATCACACCGCTGGATCCGGACGCGCCGCCGGAACGGCAGAAACAACACATGCGGGACAACTGCTACGCCTTTGCCCGTTCTATCGCGCTTCACGAGATTTATCCCGGCCACCACCTACAGAAGGTGCACCACAAACTGGCGACGCAGGACCTTCCCATACGGCGCTTTTTCAGTAGTCCGGTCTTTGTCGAGGGCTGGGGCCTCTACACAGAAGACCTGTTCGAGGAGACCGGCTTCATCCATGAGCCGCCCGTGATGCTGTTCAAACTGCGCAATGCTTTGTGGCGCTCGGTTCGAGTCGTCATCGATTCGGGCCTGCACACCCGCTCCATGGCCTTTGAAGAGGCGGTTGATCTTCTGGCAACAGAGGTATTTCTGGATAGGCACATGGCGGAAGGTGAAGTGCGAAGGTATACGACCCACAACAACCCGACGTATCCCTCCTCATATCTTGTGGGAAAGACATTGATTCAGACGCTGCGCGAGCAATGGCAGGAGCGCCAAGGGTCATCGTATAGCCTCAAGGCGTTTCATGACCACTTGTTGAGTTATGGTTCGCCACCGGTCAGGCTGATTGCGGAGCGCATGCTTTCCTGACGGCAGGGTGGAACGGGCAAGAGCATGCCCGCCCACCAGCCTTGGAATCAAGGGAGAGGGGGTGATCGAGGGCTCGACGTTGAGCATAGACGGACCGTTTTCCACTGTTCGATTGCATACCAATACTGGAGGAGGAACAAATGTCAAAGAGGATTAGTTCGTTGTTGGCCATGCTGATGATCATCAGCCTGATCGCGGTGGCTTGCGGACCAACCCCCGAGCCAGAGGTCATCGAAAAGACAGTCAAAGAGACCGTGATCGTCGAACAGACGGTCAAAGAGACCGTGATTGTGGAAGCCACGTCCGAGCCAGAATCTGCCGCTGGTGAATGCCAGTGCGGATTTGACGCCGTCCTCGGTGCAAACGGCGACGCCAAGATCGTGAATCCCATCTTGGCCATGGATTCCGATGGATTCTGGCGTACCGACCTCATGTTCGATAGCCTAGTCCGTGTCGACCCGGTAACCACCGAAATCGTGGGTCAATTGGCCGATTCATGGGACGTCTCTGACGATGGGACCACCTACACCTTCCACCTGGTGGATGCCGATGTGCGCTGGCACGACGGGGAACCCTTCACGGTTGAAGACATCGAATACACGATGATGGAAATCTTGAAACCGACCTACACCGGCATCTTCCAGCAGCGCTTCCAGGATCTGGTCGGCGCTGACCAGGTGATCGCCGGGGAGGCAACCGAGTTGGAGGGGTTCCAGATCATCGATGACAAGACCGTAGAGTTCAAACTGAACCAACCCAACGCTCCCTTCTTGGCCTGGGCCGTCAGCGCCCTCAAATTCCTACCCAAGCACCTCCTGGAGGGACAGGAAATCACCGAGGATATGCCCTACAGCCTCGCTCCGGTCGGCAATGGGCCGTACAAGTTCAAAGAGTGGGACAAGGGCAACCGCTTTGTCATGGAATGGAACGAGGACTACTGGGGTGAGAAGCCCTGTGCCAAGACCATCACCACCCTGGGCATCCCCGACATGCAGGCCTTGGCCGCCGCTGTGGAAGCCGGCGACATCGACATGACCATCATGGTGCCGCCGACCGAGGTGCCACGCCTGGCCGAGATAGACGATCTCCAATACTTCAAGCAGCCGGCCATCGGTCCCGAGTCGCTGTGGTTCAACCTGAACCACCCCATCCTGTCGGACCCCAAGGTGCGGCAGGCCATCGCCCACGCCATCGATGCCGAAGGCTTCACCATCGGCGTCCTGCAGGGCACCACCGGCCCGGCCAACACCCACTTTACCACGGGCAGTTGGGCCTACGATCCCGACGCTCAACTTCCGGAATACGATCCCGAGAAGGCCAAAGCCCTGTTGGCCGAAGCAGGCTACGAGGACGGGTTCACCGTCAAGCTCACCTGCAACCAAGGCAACTTCTTCCGGGAGCACTTTGTCGAGTTTGCCCAGGCTGAGCTGGAAAAAGTCGGCATCACCGTCGAAGTCGAAAAGGCCGAGTGGGGCACCTTCATCGGCAATGTGATGGACGGCAACTACGACATGGCCTTCTACAACGAAGAGGGTGGCATCCCGGACCCGGACGTCGCCTTCGAGTACTTCCACACGGACGGCCCCAACAACTATTCTCACTATAGCAACGCGGATGTGGATGCCTGGCTCGAAGAAGCCCGCGTAGAGTCAGACCCGGACAAGCGCAAGGACCTGTACTTCCAGATACAGAATCAACTCAACGAAGATCTGCCAACTGCGCCCATGTTCTGGCGACCGAACCCGCTCGTAGTGAACGCCAAGTACGAAAACGTCGTACCGTCCGGCATCCACACCTATGGTGGCATTCAGAACTGGTGCCTACAGCAATAGACGCTCCATATCGATAGGTGTACGGGGAGGGGGAATCTCCCCCTCCCCTAGACTGAATGATGACCCACATCCCATGACGGGGGCTCAGGCGGAGAAATGAACAGAGTTTACAGGTTTTCACCGGCCTCTGGTAACGCAGCTGCCCGGCATACCTGGATCGGCGGGACTATCGAACCGCCTCCCACATGCAAGGGGGACTCTGCACTATTATGATGCGCTATGTTATTCGTCGTCTACTGATCATGATCCCACTGCTGCTCGGGCTCAGCCTCTTTGTCTTCATCCTCATCCGGCTGGCCCCGGGGGACCCGACGGTGTTCTATCTGCCTCCCGAGAGGGCGGCCGACCCGGCCATTCGGCTGAAGGTCATGGCTCGCCTAGGACTGGACCAACCCTTGCACATCCAGTACATCCGCTGGCTGACCAGTGCCATCCAGGGTGACTTTGGGTATGCCTACGGGTATGGCGAGCCGGTCCTGAAATTGATTGCCGATCACGTGCCGGCCACCGTGCAGTTGCAACTGGCCGCCCTCATTCTGGCTCTGGTCGTCGCCCTGCCTATCGGCATCATTTCCGCCACCCGCCAGTACTCGCTCCTCGACAACTCGGTGACCATCTTTGCCTTCTTTGGTCTTTCCATGCCCAACTTTTGGTTTGCCCTCATGCTCATGCTGTTGTTAGCCGTCAAATGGGATGTGCTGCCGGCTGTGGGCGCGGGTATGGGCAAGCCTTTCCTCGAACGCATCCCGTACTTTGTCATGCCCGTGGTCGTCTTGGCCTTTACCTACATGGCCGTCTATGTCCGCTTTATGCGCTCCAGCATGCTGGAGAATATACGCCAAGATTATGTCATCACGGCCCGTGCCAAGGGTCTGCGCGAGCGGAGCGTACTGTTCGGCCATGCACTCAAGAACGCCATTTTGCCGGTGATCACCATCGTCGGCATGTCCATCCCCCGCTTGATTGGCGGGTCTATCATCATTGAGAGCGTCTTTGCCTGGCCCGGGATTGGGCGGCTGGGCTATGATGCCGTGCTTCGCCGGGACTATCCCACCATCATGGGCCTGACCATGTTGACCGCAGCATTTGTCATGTTTGTCAACCTGTTGGTTGATATTCTCTACTCGTATGCCGACCCGCGGATCGTCTATACTGACAAGGAGTAACTCAGGCATGTCACAACAAGCCGTGACCCTGGCTCAACCTGAAACACGACACGTCAGCGAGACGGTTCGCATCTGGCGTATGTTCCGCCGCAACCGCCTGGCGCTGGTGGGACTCGCTGCGGCTACCATTATCTGCTTGGCCGCCATCTTTGCGCCCTATATCGCCCCCTACGACTATGCCGAACAGAATATGCGCAATACCATCGCTCCACCCAGCACAGAAAACTGGCTGGGAACTGACCAATGGGGCCGGGACATCCTCAGCCGGATCATTGTGGGCAGCCGCGTGTCTCTGTCAGTGGGCATTGTTTCGGTGGTGATTCTGATCATCATCGGCGTGGCCATCGGTGCAGTTGCGGGCTACAACCGTCATTTGGACGGCCCCCTGATGCGTTTTGTGGATATCATGATGTCCATTCCCGGTTTCTTCTTGTTGCTGACCATCGTCGCGCTCTTTGGACCGAGCCTGTTCAATACCATGCTCGTGATCGGCCTGACGAGCTGGATGGGCACCGCGCGCCTGGTTCGCGGTCAATTTCTATCGCTCCGCGAGAAGGAATTCATCGAAGCTGCCCACTGCGTCGGTGTGCCAGCTTGGCGGGTGATTACCCATCACCTGCTACCCAATACACTGGCGGTCATCATCGTGCAAGCCACTCTTTTCATGTCACAAGCCATTCTGATCGAGAGCAGCCTTAGCTACTTGGGTCTGGGCGCGCAACCGCCAACGCCCAGTTGGGGCGGGATGCTTTTCCAGGGACGGGATTATATGCGGCAGGCGCCCTGGGGTACGCTCTTCCCTGGATTGGCCATATTCATCACCGTCATGGCCTTCAATCTACTGGGCGACGGTCTCCGGGACGCCCTGGACCCCCACATGCGGGGCCGGTAGAGTCCTAGACAGGCAGATTCTCTATGCGATTACAGAACCGAACCGCCATTGTCACCGGCGCTGGATCCGGCATCGGACGGGGCATTGCCCGCCGCTTCGCCGCCGAGGGTGCCCAGGTCGTCATTGCCGAACTGTCTGAAGAGCTGGGCCGTCAAGCCGCTGAACAGATCCAAGCTGGCGGTGGGCAGGCCCTGTACATCCCCACCGACGTCAGCCACCGCTCAGAGGTTGAAGCGATGGTCCGCCAAGCATCCGATGCCTTCGGCCGGCTGGACATCCTGGTCAACAACGCAGGTTTGACAGGACGCGCTCGATTCTTAGAAATGACTGATGAGGAGTGGGAGCGGATGATATCTGTCAATCTGACAGGTCCCTTCTTGTGCACCCAGTCCGTGGTACAGGAAATGGTCCGGACGGGCAACACGGGCGCGATCATCAACATCGCATCCGTCGAATCGGAGGCGGCTTGCCCTGACCAAGCCCACTATGCGGCGTCCAAGGGCGGTCTGTTGATGCTCACCCGGGCGCTGGCCTGCGATTTGGCTCCCTATGGCATCCGCGTCAATGCCATTGGCCCAGGGACGGTCGATTCGGGCCACGGCGCCTTCGATGATCTGGCCGTCCGGACCCAGTACGAATCCCGGATTCCTCTGGGGCGGGTGGCCACGCCCCGCGATGTCGCCAATGCCGCCCTCTTCCTCGCCTCTGACGAGGCCGAGTATATCAGTGGTATCGTGCTATTCGTGGATGGCGGCACCATCAACAAATACGCCGGTGTGGAGTGGTCGGGGGAGCCGGGGAGCTTCTCCGCCGTTCAGACCCCTGGAACGAAAGAACAACATCAGGACCTGGAGGTGTAGTAGGACATGGCTATGTATCTGACCAACGGACTTGTGATCGACTGTGCCACCGACGAGCTCGCGCCTTTCCCAGCGACCGTGGTCGTGGAAGATGGCAGTATCACGGCCATTCAGCCCGGCGGCGGGGAGACCGCACCACCACCCAAGACGGCTACGGTGGTCGATCTCGAAGGCCGCTATTTATTGCCTGGTCTCTGGGACTCGCATTGCCATCCCGGTGGCATGATCCCCGATCCCAATCGTATGACCGCCTTTGAGACGGAGGCGGAACGGACCTTGCGGGCCGCCCGCAATACCATGGCAGC
>JASFOV010000222.1:0-7415 GCA_050116355.1 Anaerolineae bacterium | reverse complement strand
GCTGGTTCCTTCACCAATGGTACACAGTCGTTGGTCGCGATAGATACGCTCCACCGGATACTCGCGGCTATAGCCGTAGCCGCCGTGGATCTGGACCGCCTTAAACGCCGCCCGCTCGGCAACCTCGGAGGCAAAGAGTTTGGCCATGGCCGCCTCTTTGGTAAACCGCTTGCCCGCGTCCTTCATCGCAGCAGCGCGATAGACCATCAACCGGGCGGCGTCGATCTCGGTTGCCATGTCGGCGATCATCCACTGGATCGCCTGGAACTTGGCGATGGGCTGGTTGAACTGGACGCGCTCCTTGGCGTAACGCGTGGCTTCGTCAAAGGCGGCCTGCGCCAAGCCCAGGGCCATAGCAGCTATGCTGATCCGCCCGGCGTCGAGGGTGATCAACATCTGCCGGAAGCCTTCCCCCTCTTTGCCCAAAATGTTCTGGGCTGGTACCCGGCAGTTCTCCAAGGACAGGGCGGATGTGACCGAGCCCTTGAGCCCCATCTTGGGCTCGTTCTTACCAGGGACAAAGCCGGGCATCCCTTTCTCGACGAGGAAACAAGTAATGCCCCGCGTGCCCGCTTCCGGGTCTGTCTTGGCTGTGCAGGTTACTATGTCGGCAATGGCTCCCGAGGTGATCCACATCTTGCTGCCATTGAGCACAAAATCCTCTCCGTCGCGGGTGGCGATGGTCCGCGTGGCGCCGGCGTCTGAACCGGCCTCGGGCTCGGTGAGCCCAAAAGCCCCCAACCCCTGGCCTCCACACAGGCGTGGCAACCATTTCTGCTTCTGCTCCTCCGTACCAAAGTAGTAGATCGGTCCGCAGCCGAGCGAGATGTGAGCAGCATAGATCAGGGCGGTGGAGCCACACGCCCGGGCGATTTCCTCGACGGCAAGGGCGTAGCTGAAATAATCTCCGCCACCTCCACCATACGCCTCCGGATAGGGCAGGCCCATCAGGTCCAGCTCTGCCAGTTGGCGGATGTTGTCTGCTGGGAACTCCTCTGATTTGTCGACCTCAGCCGCCCGCGGTGCGAATTCGCTCTGGGCGAGGTCGCGCACCATTGTGCGCACCAGGCGTTGCTCTTCGTTGAGTTCAAAATCCATGGCGCTCTCCCTGCCTTGCAGAAGGTGCCGCTACTCCGATACTTCTCCCACTAGTTTGGGCTCGGCCCATGCCGCCCAAGCCCAGCGGTGGTTGCCCAGCCCATCTGTCACGAACTGGATTCGGGCGATGTCACCCGGCATGGTCGGCATGACGATCTCGTGGGCTTTCCAGGCTCGCGAGTGCTGCGTATCGCTCCAGATCTTCCAGTCGTTGACAAACACCCGAAAGGCTACGACGTTGCCAGTTGCCAGTTGAGATCCATCCCGGATGCCCGTGGCGAAGCGCAGCCGCAGATTCTGCACATTGGCCGGGACCGGCACTTGGTACTCGACAATGCCTGCCCCTTCCACTGGCGGATGCTGCCACAGAGCCATGCGTGAGTCGCCGTCGCAGGCCGCCTCACCGACTTGGATCTCCATTCCGGACGGATCGTGGTCTGCGGTGATCATGGCCCGCCGGAAGTGCTCCACAAAGTCAAAACCCCATGGCTGTCCCACTGCCGCCTTTTGTCTGGGTCCTTGTCTCCACTTCAGATACCGGACAAAACGGCCCAGCTCGTCCAGACTGTCTGGGGTAAGGGACTCGAGTTGGTTGACGATTTCCTCCAGTGTTGCCATTCGTTCTCCTTTTCTACGATACAGATTGGACCGGGTCAGGGCTTTTCCGTAGCCGGGTGCTCGCATCCTTCCGGCAAGGAAATCGGCTGGCCCGAGTCCTCCTTACGGGTTGTGCTCATGCGGGCTGGATGCCAGCATGCGAGCCAGGATCTCTTTCAAGAGCTTGGCAGCGGTCATGGCCGTCATGCCGACTGGGTCCCTCTGCGGGTTGTACTCGACGATATCCGCGCCGACAAGGGGGGTCTCCAGGCCCTGTATGAGGTCGATCACCTCCCGTGTGGACAGCCCCCCGGGTTCGTGGTGAGAGACTCCGGGCGCAAAGGCAGGATCGAGGACATCCAGATCCAAGGAAAGGTACAGGGGCCCGTCGAATTCAAGCCGAGTTCCCGGCTGCCAGTGAAGGATGTCCAGTACCTCTACACCGAACCGTTCGGCCTGTTGCCGCTGGTGGGGATTCATCGTCCGGATGCCAACCTGAACCAAGCGTGTTGCCAGCTGCTCTTCCATGATCCGGGCGAACGGACAACCATGAGAGTAACGGTTGCCTTCCAGTTCGTCGTAGAGATCTGGATGCGCGTCCAGGTGTAGGATATTCAGGTCCGGGTACTGGTGGCTAATGCCCCGGACCAGGGGATAGGTCACGGCGTGGTCTCCTCCCAGGGAGACGATGCGTAGGCCCCGTCCGACCAGTTCGTTGGCGGCTTGCTCGATCTGCTCGAGCGCGGCTGTACCCCGCCCGAGATCCAGATCGCCGAGATCCACCCAACGGTTATCCGAGCCCAGATCGATGCCGGTCTCGGCGCACAGATTCGCTTCGCCAGAGTGCAGCTTC
This sequence comes from Anaerolineae bacterium, assembly GCA_050116355.1. GTDB lineage: Bacteria > Chloroflexota > Anaerolineae > JAAYZQ01 > JAAYZQ01 > JASFOV01. The sequence continues at coordinate 4,867 of JASFOV010000222.1, read as the reverse complement.
TGGCGGATGAGGGTTGGGGCTTGGGCCGGACCGCGCATCGAGGACGAATTTTCATCGCTGGGCACGCCCATCACGACGATCGTGCCCGGGCTCAAGGCTTCAAGTTGCCAATCAAAGCGGTCCATCGACTGTCTTTCCATCAACCGGTCATCGAGATGCTGTCGAAGCGCGCTCTGCTGCCCACAGCTCTAGGCTCAATCCAACTTCCTTACCGAGCATCTTGCCGTTGCGCCGGAATCCGACCTTGTGGTAGAAAGGCTCGGGGCTGCCCGGTCCCTGACCACAGCTTGTCTCCAGCACTTGTGCGTTCGGCCTTGTTTTGACATAATCAACAAGGAGGGCTAGGGCACGCTGTCCGTATCCCTTGCCCTGGTGTGGTCCGGCAATCATCAGCCGCCACAAAAAGTACTCGGGCTCCTGCTCCTGCCCACCGGCGTCGTCGTACAGCATTAGAAAGCCGACGGGTGTGTCGTCGGCATAGATGGCGCGCATCCAAGCCTTGGGTTCAAAATAGGCCTGGGCGATGGACACCGCGTTGGGCGCTACCATGAACCTTCTGGGGGGCGTCAGGGTGTCGCTGAGCTTGCATATCTCCCGGACCGTCTCGGCCGTGATCTCCCGCAGCGTAACGTTGGCTTGCGGCCCTGGATCCGGCGTCCTGCCTGGTGTCTCCTGTTGCGCAGGACGGCTCAGCAGGTACTCGACGAACTCACGGACCTGAGGCTGGGCCTCAGGGGGGAGTTGTTGTACCAACTCTGCTAGTGATGGGTTCCTTTTGTCCATGTAGCAGCGTTCCTCTTGCCCGGCGGGCACTCTTGCATCCAGTGCCCGCCGGGTCTCGCAGCCCTACGCTTCCAACGGCCGGAAGTAGGCGATATCCAGGATCGAGCCCTTGCGCTCTGCAGGATCTTTGAACACAGCCTCGACCTCCATGCCGATATAGATCCCACTTTCCTCTATCTCGCCGACATAGTGTACTAGCCCGCCATCAGTGCCGTCCAATTTGACGTAGGCCAACACCGCTGGCTCGTCCAGCGGCTGGTCATCCATATCCCGGAAGAGCACCGTGTAGGTAAACACGCGCCCCCGGTTTTCGACTTCGACCCACTCCTCCAGCTCGGCAAAGCACCGCTCGCAGAACATCGTCGCCGGGACATAGATCAGGTCACAGGCCTCGCAGCGCGTGCCGGTCAGGCGGCCGTCCATGATAGCGCGAAAGAACCTCTCGCCTGCGATGCCCGCTGTGTAGCGGCTGGTGATGGGGATATCTCCCCGCCAGGCGATCGCGTGCTGGAGCTTGTCCACTTTTTCCAGAATGGCCATATCTACCTCCCTACACCGGCTTGAAGTACTGGATGTCCAGGATCGAGCCCTCACGCTCTTCCGCTGGCTTCCACACCGCCTGAACCTTCATGCCAATCTCGACCGCCTGAGGATCGACCTCGCCCAGCATGTGCATGATGCCCATGGCAGGTTGAGTGCCATCGATATCAATCACCGCCGGAATCTCGGGGTCCGTCAGATAGCGCATGTCCCAGGTGACGTAGCACAGTGAAAAGGTGTTGACGGTGCCTGTATCGGGCAGGGCGACCCAGTCATCCATGGGCCGGAAGCACCACTCGCAGAAGTTGCGGGGTGGGACCACCGTCCGGTTGCACTTGTTGCAGCGGGTGCCGAACAGCCGGCCTGCCTTCAGCTCGCGCAGATACCGGCCGATGGCAATGCCCGCGTCCCACGCATAGCGGGCATTCGGGTCCCATTCCGTAAAGAGGATCTTGCCCTCTGCAAAATCCGATTCTTTTAGGTATACGCCGGGAAATTTCTCGATCTTTGCCGTCATGCTGCCTCCTCCCTACACGCCCATCACAACGACGGTGCCAACCTGCATCAGATCGCCCCATGCCTGAGCCACGCCTCGCTTGGGCTGGCCGGGCACCTGCCGACCTCCGGCCTCTCCGCGGAGTTGCCAAAACAACTCGGCGACTTTCATCAGACCCGCGGCGGCAATGGGGTTGCCCACACCCAATAGGCCGCCGCTGGGGCAGACTGGCAGATCGCCATCGCGTTGGGTGATGCCCAGGGCGGTTGCTTCTGGTGCTTTGCCCCGATCGAAAAGCAACAATCCTTCCAGGTGATGTAGCTCCTTGTAGTCAAAGGGGTCGTAGGGCTCGGCAATGTGGATCTGTTTGCGGGGCTCGGTGATCCCCGCCATGTCGTACGCCATCCGCGCGGCGTTCTCCACATAGCGTGGATAGCACAGGTCCCGGTTGGTCCAATAGGTCGTGTCCAGATTCCAACCAACGCCTTCGATCCAGACCGGCTGGTCGCAGATGCGCCGGGCGACGTGCTCCGCGGCCAAGACCAGCGCCACCGCACCATCGGTCACGGGGCTCACGTCCAGGCGTTGCACAGGCCAGGCCAGTACCTCCGAATTCAGCACCTGGTCCAGCGTGATGTCAGCATCGCCCAAGAGGCTGCACGGATGGTCGGCAGCATTTCGCTTGTTCTTGACCGATACCAGGGCGATATCTTCTTTCTTGAGGCCGTAGGTGTTCATGTAGCGGTTCATCTCCATGGCAAAGATCCATAGGAGATTCGGCTCTAGCGGTCGCTCGGTGGTGTGGTCAAAAATGGTCAGGAACGCCCCCTGCGGATGCGGCTGGCACGAGGACATCTTCTCTTCGCAGACAACCAGGCAGATGTCGAATAGGCCCGAGGCAACGTGGTACCAGCCGTGGATCGGTGCAAAGACACCGGTACCACCTCCCACGTAGCAGCGGGTGTATGGCTTTCGCCAGCCGCCCGATCCATCGGCGAGGTATTCACCTTTCATATGCACCCCGTCGAAAGAGTCGGGGGCTGTGCCGTGGACCACGCAGTCCACCTGGTCGAGATTCAACTCACACGAGTCAAGGGCCATCTTGCTGGCCTCGTAGGTCAGTTCCTTGCCCGTCTCCTGAGCGCGGCGCACGAACTTGGTCATGCCGGCTCCGACGACAGCGACTTTGCGTTTGGGGATACCCATGATTTGCCTCCTACCCTGACGCGACCGCGTGCGCATCATTGCTCAGGACTACGGCGGCACCACTCGTGGTCGGCACGCCGCGCCAGCCAAAGGCCAAGCCAGTTTCCACATCGGGCAGTTGCCGGGGACCCGCCTCGCCGCGCAGTTGCACGACCACATCCACGACAGCGCGCAATCCTGAGGCATCCAGCAGATGACCGCACCCCAAGCTGCCGCCCGAGATATTCACCGGTAGGATGCCATTGACGTCCGTCGCTCCTTCTTCGGTTAGATATCCTGCCTCGCCAAAGATGCAGAATCCCAGTGCCTCCAGATGCTGCAACTCTTTGTACGAATACGCATCGTCAATCTCGGCAAAGTCTATCTCATCCATTGGATTGCGGATGCCTGCCATGTCGTATGCCATCTTGCCCGCCTCTTCGGCGTAGATGGCTCGACCCCAGGCTCGAGTTTCCAAGCTCGGCGCATCGTTGCACCAGCCCAGGCCCCGGATCCAGACTGGCTCTTGCGTCAGGCTGCGCGCGACATCGAACGCCGCCAGCACTAGCACAATGGCGCCATCGGCGTGGGAGCTCACATCGTGTTGACCTAGGGGATATGCGACCAGATCGGAGTTGAGAACATCATCCAGTTCGAGACTGGCGCCGTAGGCTGCTGTTGGGTTGTAGAGGGCGTTGCGTTTGTTCTTGATAACGACTTGAGCGCACTGTTCGCGGGTGGCGCCGGAGGCCCAGAGGTAACGGTTCATCTCCAAGCCGGCGACAAAGATAGGGTTCGCTCCCAGCGGCCGGTTGAGGACCGGATCCAAGGCATAAGCGGTGATGTAGGGTAGCGTCAGCACGTTGGATGCTTTGCTGTGGGCCTCTACAACAACCAGATCTGCGATGCCGCTGGCAATCTGCATGTAGGCTGTTGCTAGACCGTGGATCCCCTCGCCAGGGATGGTGACATTAGGTTTGAGCAGGCCCCCTAACTGATCGGGCACGTACTCGTCAAAGATGCTCGTCCCCTCGATAAAGTCCTCGGCCACGGTGACAAAGCTGTCCACATCCCGGCGCGGGTCGATGCCGGCATCCTCGTAGGCCTTGACTGCCGCCTCGTACATCAACTCCTTGTACGAGACCTCAGGGGAGAGCGGGCGATAGCTAGTGTAGCCAATGCCCACGATTGCTACATCTCGTGACATCGTTTGCCTCCTTGTGAAGGGAGCAACGACCAGCATCGGTGTGTCGCGGTCTGGCACAGGAAGTGGTCTGAGGCGGCTGGCCATTGCCACGGATTAGATCGTCCTTTCTGATAAAACGCCGTTGTTTTATCCTGGTGCGATAGCCATCACCTCCTCGAACTTGACTGGCAGGCGAATAGAACCGGCTGGGGGCTGGGGCACCGACCCAGCCTCCTATCAGGTTCGTAGACAGACCTATTGTACCTCAAAAAGCAGCAGTTGTAAACTTGATCACAAAGTCAGAGACGGGATCGGATCATCCCGGTTCGCAGGAGGCACCAGCAGGAGAGTGGGCGTCCCCGGTGCCGGATCGAGGCTGCCCTCAGGCAATTCTGGCCAGGATCACACCAATTTCGTAGAGAACGATCAGCGGTCCCATGACCAGCGCCATATTGAGCGGATCCACGGTGGGAGTTATGACCGCGGCCAGGACGGCGATAGCGACTATAGCGTATTTTCGATTCCTCCGGAGCGTATCGGCGTCGATCACACCAAGTTTGGCCAAAAAGTAGACAAAAAGGGGCAGTTCAAAGGATACACCAATCCAGAACATCAAAGACACGACAAAAGACAGATAGTCGCCGATCGACCATTGCTGCTCGACAAGCTCAGCCATG
>JASFOV010000221.1:0-7420 GCA_050116355.1 Anaerolineae bacterium | reverse complement strand
CCCGCCCGTTCTCAGCCGGCGGGCACGCTGCTGTTAAAGATGTCGCGGTGTAGCTTCCACTGGCCGCCGTCCTGCTTCCAAATCACGATGTACTTGCCTTGGTCCACTGGCTGGCCCTCTCCGCCGCGCAGAACGTACTTGGACACCTCGATGGCGGTGTCGCCGTGGGCCTCGACTTCGTCGATCTTTAGCTCAGCCTCTTGGATGCCAGCATCCATCAGCGTCTGCCAGAAGACCTGCAGGTGCTCGTGGCCGGACACCGGCTCGCCGTTGGGCGGCAACACCTGGCCATCCGCCGTGTACAGCGCGGCCAGCCCGGCTGCGTCGCCGCGCTTCACAGCGGCCATAAACTCCTCGTTGGCCGCTTCGATGGCGTTGTAAATAGGAGTGGAATTCGTCACCTTCGCTCACCTCCTCTCTCCCCATGACAATCGGCACCACTCCAGCCCGGTACCGGGAACTCGGAGCGGTGCAAACCGTTGGACGATTCGTGATATCCAGTGGAAAGGCAATGAGCTACGGAGTGACTGTGAGGTAGGAACGCCGTACGTCCATTATACCAGACGCGATAGTGCCTGTCAAAGAACTTCACATAACATTATGCAGCTGTAGTGGAGTTGAGGAGGGAGTACCCCTAGGTGCGACCGAATACTCGCCCCTCGATCGGGCCGAATCGTCGTCCGGCAAGGGAGAACGTAAGAGCCCTGCGGAAGAATGTGAATCACTCCCACCTACGGCCACTGCTTCAGCACCGACGGCAGGTACACCGGCATCCAGGTGCGCACGATGGTGCTCTGCCGGTCGGTTGACTTGGCGTCGTACAGCACGTGGGCCGTGATGCGATACGTGCCGTGCGACACCCCGGCCGTGTCCCAGGTCTGCGTCACGGGCAAGGTTTGGTTGGGAGCCAAATCGTTCACCGGCTGGCTGAACGCAGCCACCTGCTGGCCTGCTCCGTCCTGGACCTCAAGCTGGACCGTGCCGGAGATAGGCACCGTGCCCGAGTTCTCAAAGTCGAGGCTGATCTGCACCGGCTCACCTGCCTGAAAGAGCTGCGGCGTGGCCGTGAACCCGGTGATCTGGCCATAGGACAGGCCCAGCGCAAACTCCGTTCGTTCCCGGTCGAGCACGGCGCCTTTGTCGTCGCGGATGGTGACCTCCAGTATGTAGTCGCCCGCCTCCAAGCCGCTGCTGTCCCAGGCATCGGTGTAGGTGGCCAGCCCGGTCAGACCGGTCAGGCTGCGCAGCGGCAGCCCGTCCACCACCGCCTCGCTATCTCCTGAACGGACCACGGCCTCAACCAGCACGTCCTGCGTCTCCCCTTCGTTCTTGAGCCACAGGTCCATCTGCACCGGCTCGTCCTGGGCGTAGGCCAGACGGTCGGTGCCCAGGAGCTCGATGCTGACGTCGGACGCCTGCCAGCTGACGTCGAATTCGTAGGTCTGGTAGAACTTGTAGCCGGTGGTGGCGGCGTTGTAGTAGAACGGCGCCAGCCGCAGTAGCAGGTGCGTGCCGCCCGCTGCGTCGGCGACGACTTCCCAGTCAAAGGTCCCGGCTGGCCACCAACCGCCGTCCGCCGCTACCCCGGCCGTCGACGCGGCTGCCGTCGACGCGGGGGCCGAATCCCACACCAGCGCCGCCGGCGGCAGGTTCAACCCCGTGCCGCTGGTCAGGCCCGTGCGACTGGTCAGGGTCACATCTTGCACCTGGTATCCCTCTGGGATGCTGGCTTCGACCGTGTAGATGGGCACCACTGGCTGGCCTGGCACAAACAGCGTGGAGCCGCCGGGGATGGTGACCCAGTCGACGCCATCGACCGTCGTCACCTCATAGCCGGGGACAGCGACGTCCATCGTCTCCAGCGGCGTGGCGCGGGCTGCCACTGTGCTAGTATCCGCGGTGCTCGCGCCGGCGCCGCCCCCGTACTTGGGGTCGCCGTACAGGTTGTACTCGGCCGCCCACCGGTCGCCTTCGTAGCCGCTCCACCAATCTCCTTCGGTGATGTCGCGCTTGGTGTCGCGCAATGCCTGGCCGATGGTCAACGGCGAATCCACCCAGCGCTGGTAGAACTCGGTGCAGGCGTTGTTGTTCCACAGCCGGTCCGATACCTCAGTCGCCCCGATATAGACGGCCGCCCCGCCCTGCAGAAAGGCCTCGGCCAGCGAACCTCCCGAGAAATCCCCGGACAGGCAGGCGCAGCCAAAGACGAACGGCTTGCTGCCACCAAAGTCAAGCGCATCATTGCCCGCGAAATCGCCGGTGTCGACCACCGTGCTGCCATCGCCCCAACTGGTCACGCCCGAATGATCGCGGTAGTAGATGACGTCCTGATCGGGGGCGAATGTCCGGAACCAGTCCGTGATGTCCCAGCCGCTGGTCTCTTCCAGGTCCTTCTGGAAGCCCAGCACGATGCTGTTGAACTCGTCATCCAGCACCTGGGCGACCAGAAAGGCGTTGAGCTCGAACAGAGTGCGCCCATCACCGCGCCCGGCCAGCACCAGTGCCTGGTCCCGGTCAAAGCCGTAACCCGCCTTGCCCCTGTGGACGTTGATGCTCGTCTGGATCGGGATCGACATCTGGGTCGCGGTGAAGCCGATGATGCGGCCCACCACCCGTTCGGGGTTCGGCCAATCAAAGTTGGTGTCCCCGTACCATAGGTCGCTCAGATGCACCGTCCACCCGGCCTTGCTCAGATCTTTGGCTGGGAGGATGTCACTCTCGCCCACCAGCAGCACGTACCCGTTCTGCGGGTGGTGTCCCGGGATGCCGTCGCTGCCCAGCATGCCCTGCCCCCAGGTGTCGAGCAAGAAGCGCACGTAGGCGGCGTCGTAGCTCAGGATCGTCTGGCCCGGGCCCATCACCGGCCCGGAGTAGGTAGCGTCGCCCAGAATGCCCTTCTTGAGCATGGCCAACTCGGCCATGTCCGACAGCAGCCGGTTGACTGCGCTGGGAACCGCGCTCTGCGCCATGAACAGGCGGCTGGCATTGCTCACGATCAAATAGTCGGATGCAGCCCGCGCTCCGTTGACCTCGGTGGCCAGCGGCGTGCCGTTGAACGAGAGCGGGGTGGGTCGGTCCACATATCTATCCGTCCAGCCGCTGGTGTCGCGGTAGTGAATTTGGACCAACTCCTCGCCGGCCGTGTATTGCCCCGGCCAGGGATTGGCGTACAGCACCGGCACGGCCAGGTACTCGACCAGGGCGCTGTCCCCCGGCTCCAGGGTTAGCGGCCCGCCCGTATTCTGGTACAGGGCGACGGTCACATCGCAGCGCCGCGTGGCGGTCACATAGTCGGTGGCTACCATGTAGTAGTCGTCGGTCGACCCGATGGCATCGAAAGTCTTCTGGATGGCCTGGAACCCGGTCAGATTGTCCACGACATAGCCCGCGTCAGCTGCGGCGGTGCCCAGGTTCTCGACGAGCAGCTGAATGCGGAAATAGTTGCCATTCACCCGTACGATCTCGCGGTGGACGTCCAGCTGCGGATCCGTCGGCACGACCTGGACGAGCCTCGTGCGCTCGCCCAGGCTGTCGTCACTGAGCTTGGACACGACCTTGATCTGGTGGGTGCCCGGGCCCAAGTTCGACGCGTTCCAGGTGCAGGTGTGGAGCAGGTCCGTGTCCGTCGGGGGCATAGAGACGCACTGCAACTCATCATCAATGAGGAATTTGACCCAGTCGACCGCTACCTCTACATCGTGGCACCAGGGTGGCCACATCGAAAGCGGCATTGCGTTGGAGGCTGGCAGCGACTGCGCCACCTCAGCCGTTCCCGGGGATGGCAGGCTGGAGGCCCCCAGAAAGGGCAGCATATCACAGGTCCACTCGTACTCGCTGGCATAGACCTCCATCTCGACGGTTGTGCCTGGCGGCGTCGTGCCCCCGGGCGCGGATAGCGTGTGCTGCGGGTCCGGGGCCAGGATCTGCAGCACGCCGTTCAGTGGCGTCGCCCACGGGATGCCGCTGTACGACGAGGAGGCATTCCCTCCAGCGTGATCGTAGGCCACCGCCGCAAAGGTATGCGCGCTGTAGAACTCTTCGCGGGTCATGCCCAGATGGGGGGCCGCCACCACGAATTGGTACGCGCCCGCTGGCGAGGGGGCGTAGGCTGTGCCCAGCAGCTCGTCATCCAGGCGAAAGACCACGCGATCCACGCCGACGTCGTCGGCGACCGGCACGCGCAGGCTGTGGTAGCCGAACGGCTCCTCGGGCGCGCTCAGGCTCAGGGGCGATAGGACCGGCGGCTCACTATCGTCTCCGGCGTGTGTCGATAAAAAGCCCTCCGCGCTGGTGACCGTGTTGCCGCTGCCATCGGTCGACTCGGCGACAAAGTGATAGAGCGTTGCCGGCTGCAACCCGCTCAGCGTCACGCTGTGGCTCTGCACCAAGCCGCCATCCGCCTGTTGCTGGTCAAAGACCCCGGCCTGCTGCCCATAGCGCACACGGCTGTCGCTGGCCTCCTCCGTTTGCCAGAAGACGCGGGCCGAGCTGCTGCTGATCGAATCGACGCCGGGGCCGCTCGTGATCGCCGGTGGTTGGAGGTCGTACGCCGCGTATTTCAAATTGCCATCGCTGCCATCCTGGTAGGCGATGTGCGGGTAGCCGGCCGCATCAAGGGCCAGCGCGGGGTAGCGGCCCACATCCCCGCTGCTGTCCACGGTCTCGACCGCCCAGCCCTCGCTGTCGGGCTGGGCGTATCTGAGCTGGCCCTCGCCCTCGTAGGCGATGCGCGGCTGGCCGGATGAACTGAGCGCCAGTGAGTTGTAGCGTCCAGCTCCAGAGCTGGCGCCGCAGTCAACGGGTTCAGTAGACCAAACTGCACCAGACAGGGTTGCATACGTCAAGCAGCCGGCCATGGCATCGTAGTAGCTGATGTGTGGCCCGCCGTCGCTGTCCAGCGCCAGGGAGAGCGACTCGGCCGCTCCAGCGGTAACCACCGCGTCCACACTCCAGGTACTGCCTCCATAGACGGCGTACTTGATCGCGCCGGACACCCGATAAGCGATGTGCGGCTGGCCCGCCGCGTCCAGGGCGAGGGCGGCAGTCGACGCCGCTCCATCCTCGGGCACCGTGTCGAAGGACCAGTCGCTGTTTGCACGGCTGGCGTACCTGACCGCGCCGGACACCAAATAGGCGATGTGCGGCCGGCCCGCCACGTCCAGGGCCAGCGACGTGTGAGACGCCGTCTCCGTGCTGACGGTGGCGGTCTGCCAGGTGGACCCCTCAATGTGAGCGTACCGTAGCTGGGCCGCGCCATCTGGAGTCATCCCACAGTAGCTGACGTGGGGCTGCCCCGCGGCGTCCAGGGCGATGGCGGTCTGGCACGCCGAGACATAGTTGCTGTCCAGCGATTTGAACTGCCAGGCCGCGCCGCCGGCAATCGCCACCTTCAGACTGCTGTTTGTCTCATCGAAGTAGCTGATGTGGGGCCGGTCCTCCACGCCCAGGGCCAGCGAGGCATAGGCCCCCACGATGGCGCTGTCGTCCACGATCTGGGGCTGCCATAGCGGGGCCTGAAAGAGGGGTGGCGCCGGCATGGGTATGGGGGTGGCGCTGCCTTGGGCCGGCAGAAGCGCCGTCACCAGGAGCGCCAAGAGCACCGTCCTGAGGAGCCAATGCGAGCGGATCATCCTCAGCCTCCTTTCGCTGGATACCGTGGAAGCCTGGTCAATCGGTGACTGACCGGCGAAGGACGTGGTGGGTGACAAGAGCTGTAGCCCCATTATAACAAATCCCAGCCCACCCGTCAATAGAACTAAACATAAAAGGAAAACCTGTTTGGTTGGGAGTTGACGTAAGTAGATAGATCGGCTATAATAGAGGTCAAGAATGCTGGACGCAGGGGCTACCTAGCGGCGGACCCGGTGCGGACGAACCGGCCCGGGTCGTATCTGTGTGTGTCAGTGCTCGGGCGGGGGGAGGAAGTCCGATGGTCGATGAACTGGATCTGGTGCGCACCTACGAGCCGTTGCTGCGTTTCAGTACAGACCGGCACGGATGGCCCGAGAACTTTTTTCCGGTGGCCGCCGGCTTGTACGTGCACCGCTGTGGCCTGCGACGCGAGCACCTGGGCTGGGTCCGACCTCCCAACCAGGCCCTGCTCAGTCACCTAAGCCGGATCGCCGGACCCGACGAATGCTACCTCTCCTTTGCCGCTGGCGATATGGGCGATGCGACCCTGCTCAAGCTGATGGACTATGGTCTGGAACTGGCCCGGCCCCTGCCACCCCCAGCCGCTGACGGCCAGCCGGCTACCCTAGAGGCCCCGGAGCCGGAGCCCCTGATGCCGCGCATCCTGACCCATCGTCCAGCGGCGGCCGGTCTCGAGTACGATATGGACCAAGTGGGCATCAGCGTCGAGCGTTCCCCCGTGCGCTCCGACGAAGTCGAGGTGTTGACCACAGCGGCCGCGACGGCGCATCGCCGCCCGCCCCGCGCCCTCGAATGGGCTGTCCCGCAAGGGTTTTCGGCCTTGCCCCAGGCCGTGCACCAGCGCGCCGTGGAAAAGTATCAACCGCTGCGTAATTGGGAGCAGTACCCGCCGGTCTACTACTATCGCGTCAGCCGCGACGGACCCTACCGCATCCTGCACTACTGGTTCCTGTATGCCTACAATGATTGGGCGGCCCACGGCGGCAGCAACGATCACGAGGGCGACTGGGAGGTCGTCTTTGTCGTGCTCGACCGGGAAGACCGGCCCCAGCACGTGATCGCCTCGCGCCATGTCCGGGTCCCGTTCTTGTACGAGCCGCTGACGCTGCCTTGGGCGGAGGTCGAGCGGGCCGGCGGCACCCACCCAGTGATCTATGTCGGCTGCGGTTCGCACGCCAGTTACCTGCGGCCCGGCGCCCACCGCGTCCTGGTCTACGATGACTATGCGCTGGGCGACGACCAGTCGATCGGCCCTGGGGGCGACCAACCCTGGCGGCGGCCCTACCGGCTGACGGGCAAGCGCTGGAACCATCGCTTCTCGGGACGGTGGGGGTCGCTCGTCAAACGCTGGTCGCTGGTGGTCATGCCCGGCACCTTGGGTCCCACCGGGCCGGCCCACAAGAGGACCAAGTGGAGCAATCCTGCGCGCTGGGCTGGCCTGCTCTGATAGTGCCAAAGTGTCAGAGGACTTGAGCGGCCCCTTTCGCTCAAATCGCGAGAAAGCTGCCTTCACTGTCCTGCACTGTCCTCCGGTCAGCACGGGCGTCCAGCACGGGCGACGGGCTCAGGGTGATTGGCCAGAGGTTAGTCCTGCAGGACACCACAACAAGCCCACAATCAATAGGGGAGGGTAGCATGAACCAAGAGAGCAGTGGTCGCTGGCAACGCTTGAACGAGCACCTGACGGCACTGATGAGCCGCACCCAGGTGCCCGGCGTGGCGCTGGGCCTGCTGCACGACGGCGCGATCCAGACAGCGGGCTTTGGCG
>JASFOV010000220.1:0-7421 GCA_050116355.1 Anaerolineae bacterium | reverse complement strand
AGGTCAGCGAAGCGGCCAAGGTCTTGCGTTCCCTGACCCACGGCCGCGCAAAGAAGTAGTTGTACACCGGCTTGAGGAGAATGACCGAGATCAAACTGACCACCAGCGCAGTGAAGAAGGGCTGCATCATCAGGATGGTCAGCAGGATCAGGATGGCAAATACGATGTAGAAGAATAGCCGTTCGCGCAGATTGACGCTATCGATCGTTCCTTCGCTCATGTGCTTGACTCCTCGTGTGTAGGCTGTCGTGCCAGCGTGCTGCACCCTCAGATGTCTCTCTCGGACCGCCCGTTTCGGCCTGATCGAGAAGCGAGCACGCCTTCGCGCGAGTGCTCGGTCGCACCTGGGAGTGCTCCCTCCTCAACTTCGCAGAACCGTAATGGCCCACCTTCTCGCCCTTGACGGGCCGGCAAAGCATGGTATACTGAAGTCATCACACCGGAGGCGCCGGCTATGCTACCAACCGGAGATATTTATGCAGCCGTGCTTATCGTTGTCGTCGTGGCTGTGGTTATCGTCATCGTGCTGCCGTATCTATCGGGCGGGCGGCGGCGCTAAGAGACGGGCGCCCCCTTCGCCCTACGGATTACGCACGATGAGCGGCAGGAAAGCCACGTTGCCCACCCATTTGCGACCGTAGATGTGGCGGACGACGGTCGGGTCACCGGGCGACTCGCCGGCATAGAGGGTCAGGTAGTTGGGCCTGCCGCCGGCGATGGCCGGGCTGGTGCTCTCCCAGAGACCCACATCCGAAACCACCTCATACTCCAGCGGCAGCCCCGGTCCCCAGCGCCGTAGGCGCACCGCCTGGCCGGTGGCGGTTTCCTCCTGCCAAACGGCGACATACTCGGGGCTCGCATCGAAGCTAGCGGTCACATCAGGGTGCACTTCATCCAGAGTGGAATTGCGGATGGGGATCTTGGCGCCTACCTTGTTGCCGCTGGCATCCAGTTCCTGGCCATAGATGTCGTGGTCGGCGGCGTTGTACTCGTGCTCAAAGACGACCATCATGCCACCCAACCCGTCGACGACCACCGCCGGCGCGTTCTGGTGTTTCGGCTCGGTGTTGATGGGTACGACAGCGCCCGGCACCAGCGCGCCACTAGAACTGTCATAGGCGATGCGCCGGCCATAGATGTCGTTGCTGGTGGCGGTCTGAAGGTAGGAGCGCACATAGGCAATGAACCATTCGTCCTTCGACCAACTGTAGGCCAGATCGACCTGTTGGGGATAGTACGTGTTCGAGACGCTGAAGATGGTGGCCGAGGCATCCATGCCGCCGCCAGCATAGACCCGCCGGCCGGCGATGTCGTTGGGTAGCCCCGTTGGAAGTGCCAGGGTCGTGTCAAAGGCGTTCCAGACCACCAAATAGTGACCGCGGTTGTGGTTCCAGACGACGCGCGGCGACCTGAAGCTGCGATTCGACCAGGACATGATCTGGAACGAACTGCGGTTCCCCGGCCCGTTCCAGTCGATGATGCGGCCCCAGATCTCGTACTCCTCCTTCTTGGAGCTGTCGGCGGCGACATCATACATCCAGACGACCAGGTACTGGGCGTTGGCCGCATCGTAGGCCACGGCCGGTTGCAGGCAGTTGTTGGGCAGATCGGAGACAGCGAACCAGCTCAGCAGGCGGCCATCGAGGGCCACGCGCCGGGCATAGATGTCCTGTTTGCCGCCAGGCCAGTTGTTGTGCCACACGACCAGGTACTCGCCACGGACCCAGTTGAAGGCCAGGTCGGCCGCGTAACGATCCGTCTCGGGCATGGTCGGATCCCACGAAATAAGCTGTTCGGGCCCCAGCAGGGACTCCACGGCGGCATCGGGCTGGGGCGCCGCAGCGAGCTGGGACACGGCCCCACCTTCTGTGGCGGAGACCAGCCAGGTGGGCAACAAGAAGACAACAGCGACAAGCACCACCAGCGACAATCTGCGGTTGGACATCGGACACTCCTTTCTCTCCAGCGCGGGCGCCAGGAGGCGGCGCGATCTAGGCTTCCTCCCAGCCGGAGGTACCGGATCCCATTATAGCGGAAGTGAGCAAGGGTGTCAATGAAAACGCCGCCGCGATGGCCCTGGGTCTCGAATCAGGACGATCGCGGCGGCAGGAATGTGGCGAGTGGCGGATCAGCCGCTATGGAGGTGAAGCTGATCCAGCCTCACGGCTCAAGCCCGCTGTAGATGGCATTGGCCAGATAGCCGTGGTACGAACTGGGTTGCTCAAGCCCAGCTCGCACCACAATCGGAAGGTGTCTGCACCTACAAGACGGGAAATGGGGCAAAAGGTTACGGGTAGATCACAAAAATCTTGGAAACTCCAGACAAAGAGGACCGGGCGCACAGTTGCGCGCCCGGTCACCGGTTCACGGCGGGCTACCGGTCACGGTCAACGTTGTCCCTTGATCTCTGCTATTGTGGTGTACCCCTCGCCTGCTCCATACAGACCGGCTGCGGTCGCCCCAGGCGCTCCAGCCACTGGCCAAACACGACCAGGCCGCGTCCGGCGACAGCCAGCACCCGGCCAGCCTGCCAGCGCAGCCAGCCCTGGGGCTCGATGCCGGCCTGGCGCAGCATAGCTTCTGTTTGGGAGCGGGCCTCCGCTTGGCGGGCCCGCTGCTCCATGATTTCGTACGCCATACGATAGTGTACAAATTGCATGTTCTTCCTTCCCTTCCAGTTGCCGCGTCCGGTGATGCTCTGTCCCTGTGTCGCGGCTTGATCTTCTACCTTTGTCACAAACCCGAGCCGTCCGTGCGGCTCCCGGGTCTACGGCTCATCCTCCGCGCCGAGAAAACTCTGCAGCGAGCCCAGCGTATCGCCCACCCGGTCGCGCTTCAGCCGGTAGACCTTGGCGCCATCCCGGCGACGCGAGCTAAGGTAGCCGGTGGCCACCAACTCGCGCAACTGGCGTGACGCGGTCGACTGGCTGATGTCGAGGGCGTCCATGATGGCCTGCGCGCGCCACTCCTGCCCGTCGGCCAGGAGTTTGAGGATGCGCAGGCGGGTGTCGTCAGCCAGCACGGTGAGGCGGGTGAGCAGTTCCGAGCGGGTCAAGGCCGGCGACTGGACCTGGGCACCGGCGGGCACCCGCGCGCCGAACATGATGCGCGCCCAGGTGACATCCTTATCGATGACCAGCAAGTAGGGCGCGATGTGCGTCGAGGGAATCAGGATCAGCGTCTCCTTGCTGAGCAGGGTGTCAGCCCAGTGGCCGGGCAACGGATCACGGGCCACGATCGCGGTCAGGGCGTCGGCGGCGGGCCGGTCGCTCCAGTCCAGCGACTGAAAGGCGGCCACCGAATCCTCCACGAGGGGGCGCACCCGCTCCCACTCGGCGGCCAGAAACAGGTCCCACATGGCCCGCAGGTGGGCGACCATGGCCTCGAGGGTTGCAGCCGGATCGCGGAGCTGGTCAAAGGTGCGGCGGTAGTGCTCCCAGTCACAGGGCTCGCCTTTGCACTCGCAGAGCCGCTCCATCAGTGCAATATAGGTCTCGCGGCTGGCCAGCAACTCATCGACCGCGGGCACGAGCTGGGCGTCGTCCAGCAGCTCAAGCGCCGCTTGGTGCAGGCTCCGCAGTTCGGCCTGCTGCCAGACGAGCGGATCGCGCTGGGCCAAGTCGTCCACCCAATCCGGGAAGCTAGGCCAGGCGACCCCGCCCACGGCCCGCATGGCCTGCTGGGAGACCCAGGCGTTGGTCTCCAGCTGCTCGGGCGTGAGCCCCTCCCGCATCTGGCGAGCCCAGGCGACTGAGTCGGCGACGTGGGAACTGAGCAGGAAGAGACTGCACAGGGCATTATAGACCGGCTCGACGGCAAAGGTGATCTGGGGCCCTTGCTGGGGCGCGATCAGTTGCAATTCCTCCACGGTGACCCTCCTCTTGTTTCACTGTTCAAGTCGCTGTATCCATATTACCCGGTACACCGGGTACCACGACTATAGTATACCATACAACCGGGCGTTTGTCAAGACCCAAAATGCATCTTACCCGTATTTCCGGGTACAGTGCATATCTAGCGGTCGTCGGATGGACTGAATTCTGGCCGGGCCAGGGGTGATGCGAACTGGGGCCGGTGGCTGGGGATGGCTGCCGGGTTTTCGATTTCCCCACCCGGCTCCCCTACCTGGGGGATGACAGCTGCCAGGATCCCATGCTATACTCTAACCAGTTGCCGGCGCTGACCGCGTGGCAGTAGCCAGGCTCGTCGAAGCAGCGGCCCGGCTCGCCAGCGACCGGGGCGAACGCAAGTACAAGGGAAGGAACCCACGCCATGAATCGAGTCCTATCACCCAGCCTATGCCTGCTGCTGGTCGCCGGCCTCGTCGCATGCGCGGCGCCGGCGGCAGCAATCCCTGCGGCGTCGCCATCCACCGCCGCGCCTGAGCCAACCCGTGCCGAAGCGGTTCATACGCCCCAGGAGCTGCAGGAGGATCTGAGCATCCTGCGCACCACCTTGGAGGAAGCGCACCCGGGGCTGTACCTCTATGCCGACCCGGCGACGCGCGGGGCACAGTTCGACGCCGTCGCGGAACAGATCGACCAGCCCATGAGCGGCATGGAGTTTTACCGGCTGGTCGCGCCGCTGGTAGCCGGCATCCACGATGGGCACACGGTGATCTGGCCACCGCAGGACGCGGCGGTCTATGCGCCCGATCAGGACCTATTTCTGCCGGTCCGCCTGCGGTTCCTGGAGGGGCAGGCCTATGTGGCCGAAACGCTGACGCCCGAGGCCGGCCTGGCGCGTGGCAGCCAGGTGTTGTCCATCAACGGCCGAGATATGGCGGGCATCGTGGCGCGCCTCTTGCCCTACGTGCCCCACGACGGGCTGGGCCAGAGCGGACCCTACTTTTACCTGGGCGACCTGTTTCCAATGTTCTACGGTTGGAGCTTCGAGCCGGCCGGCGCCTACGAACTGGAAATCCGGGATCCAAACACCGGCCAGGAGGCGACGGTCATCGTGCCGGCGATGAACGTCGTGGACCTGTCCGCCATCCTGAACCAGCCCGCCGGCCCGGACGAGGATCTGAAGCTGGAGATGGTGGAGGATGGGACGGTGGCGGTGATGACCATTGGCTGGTTCGGCGCCACGGGCATCGAACCGTACCTCGAAACCTCGTTCGCGCGGATCCAGGAGCTGGGCATCCACGACCTGATCATCGACCTGCGGGGCAACGGCGGGGGCAACGGCGAGCATGGCGCGCAACTCTACTCTTATCTGAGCCGCGAGCCGTTCGAATATTATGACCACCTAGGCGCCGTACTGGAGGCGCCGCCGACCTTCGCCGATCACACCGACCTCGCAGCGCCAGAATACGAGGCCATTGTCCAGCGCCTTGAGCAGACCGAGGAGGGCGAGCGGCATTACCCGCACTGGTACGGGTTGGACCAGCCCCAGCTGGGGCGGCCCGATGCCTTTGCTGGGCCGGTCTATGTCTTGATCGATGGTGGCTGCGGCTCGTCCACGACCGAGTTCGCGGCCATCGCCCACTACAACCAGCGGGCCACTTTTGTCGGCGAGGAGACAGGCGGGACCTACTATGGCAACAACAGCGGCACCATGCCGACGCTGACCCTGCCCCACAGCGGCATTACTGTGGTGATCCCCTTGTTCCAGTTCGTGATGGCGGTGCCAGGTGCCAGCCCTGAGCGGGGCATCCCACCCGACTATGAGGTCAAAGCCACGCCGGAAGAATTTGCGGCGGGGACCGATGCGGTCCTGGCCTTCACCCTGGACCTGATCCGGGACAGCCGGTAGCGACTGCGGGCTCACACCCGCCCGCTGGGACCATGCCAGAGCAGAGGAGGAGCGCGACACCATGGCCGAACAGAAACCCCTATCCGGTGGAACGCCGGACGGCAGCTTGTTGGCCCGCTTGAGCCAGGTCTACGGCTGGGGGCGCAAGTACTCGTTGTGGCCCATGTCCTTCGGACTGGCCTGCTGCGTCTTCGAGTTCTTTGCCACCGCCGCCGCCCGCTGGGACTTTGGCCAGTGGGGCTGGGATCTGGCCCGGGCCTCACCACGCCAGGCCGATCTTTTTGTCATCTCGGGCACGGTGACCAAGAAGATGGTGCCCCAGGTGGTGCGGCTGTACGAGCAAATGGCCGAGCCCAAATATGTGATGGCCATGGGCGCCTGCGCTACCGGTGGCGGGCCGTTCAAGGAGGGCTACAGCGTCGTGTCGGGGGTGGACAAGTTCCTGCCGGTGGACGTCTATGTGCCGGGCTGCCCGCCGACGCCCGAAGCGCTGTTGTCGGGCTTGCTAACCATCCTGGACCAGATCCAGAACGAGCGGATCGACCGCGTAAGATGGTACCGCAGCGCGCCGATCCCAGAGGTGCCGGTGCCTCTTCTGGGACCGGACCTGGTCGACGTGCGCCAGATCCCAGCCATCCAGGCCGCGGCGCGGACCGGTGCGACCGCGCCCCCTGCTGTGCAGAGGAAGGACGCACCCCAGGCGCTCGTGTCGTGGGCGGGACGCATGGACTGCACGAACCTGGCGGCGGTGCAGGCCGAGCTGGACCGGGCGCTGCCTGGTTCGGTCAGGGAGCGGGATGGCGATTGGCTGGTCCTGTCGCCCGAACGGCTGCCGGCCACGGCGCAGTATCTGCGCGATGAGATGGGCTACGACTATTTGACCCATCTCTCGGCCAGCGATTATGTCGACCGGTTCGAGGTCGTCTACAATCTCTACTCGACGCGGCCGGATCTGCGCGGGCCAGGCATCCCCTTTAAGGTGCGGGTCCCCGACAAGGCGGATCCGCGCGTGCCGACGCTGACCGACGTGTACCCCAGCGCCAACTTTCAGGAGCGGGAGGTGTGGGACCTGTTTGGCATCGGCTTCGATGGCCATCCGGATCTGCGGCGCATCCTGCTCTGGGAGGCGTTTGAGGGTCACCCACTGCGCAAGGACTGGCGAGAGCCCTACTACGAAGCGGAGCAGAAACCGTTCGGGAGTCGCTGGCCACAGCCTGAGGGTCCGCGCAGCCAGCTGGCTGAGCAGCGGGTCCGTTGGGGACGCAACGTGCAGTACCCGCCGGGCTTTGAGCCGGCGGGGTGGATGCCGCTGCCTGAATTCGATGCGAATAGCCTGCCACGCAGCAAGATCGACACCGGCCCCTTGTACACGGAGCCGATCTACCTGAACATCGGCCCGCAGCACCCCAGCACCCACGGCGTATTCCGCATGCTGCTGGGCCTGCAGGGCGAGACGGTGACCAGCGTCACGCCCATCCTGGGCCAGCTCCACCGCAACCACGAAAAGATCGGCGAGCGCAACCTGTGGACGGGCAACATCCCCTACACCGATCGCCTGGATTATGTCTGCTCGATGTACAACAACTTTGGCTACGTCCTCGCCGTGGAGAAGTTGATGGGCATCGACGTGCCGGAGCGGGCGGAGTATATCCGCATCCTGATAG
>JASFOV010000219.1:0-7425 GCA_050116355.1 Anaerolineae bacterium | reverse complement strand
AAGTCGGCCGATGCCTTGGCCCTGAGGCCCGCCCCCAACTCATCGTAGTGGGCTGGCAAATCGAGCAGGCTGGTCTGGATCTCTCCTAGCAGATCCGTCAAGCGGCTGGTGAGAATACTCTGCAGATACCCGAGGATATCGCCGGTGCCGTACAGCCCTTGTGTACCCACAATCTGATTGACAAAGAGCTGCGGTAGGGCCACCTGGAAGGCAAACTTGCCCCGGGTTCCTAATCGCACCATACCAAACTCATCATCGCGGAAGGCCAGCGGCTTGGGCGCCACCCAGGGCAGGTCCAGATAGTCCTTGAGATTGACAAAAACGACCTCGGCCCGGAACGGACTCTTGCTGCCGAAGGGGATTTTGAGATAGTTGACCAGCAGCGGGATATTCAGCGTCGTCAGCGTATGGCGCCCTGGCCCCAGCATATCCAGCGCCCGTCCATCGCGGAAAAAGATGGCCACCTGGTTCTCGCGAACGATGCACTGCGAACCCAGCACGATCTCCCCTGATCCTTCTTCGGGCACGCGGTGTACGATCTCCTGGCCACTGGGATCCAGGTACTCGATAACCTCCAGAATGCCCCTCAGCTTGCCGATCATTTCATCCTCCTCTCCAAGCGTCACCTCGCCGCAACCACAACGGCAGGGTACACCTGGTACACCTTAGCCTTCGCACCGGACAAAACCCCTACGCGATTCCCGCTACTGGCAACCAGTTCCTCGAGTCAATGGCACCGTACCACCTTTTCCCAAGTTTATCCCCTCTCCCGCACACGGGGAGAGGGGAATGGGGGGGATGCCGTAGCCAAGCGAGGAAGTGAAGGCAGCGGTCATTGGACCGGGGATTAACACGTCTCAGTCTCATGGCTGGCTATGCCACGCTGGCAAGCCCGTTCCAGTCCGAGTCCAGCTCAACTAGCTCGCCGGTGATCGTATAGACCACCCGCTCGCAGATGTTGGTGACCCGGTCGGCGGTTCGTTCCAGGTTGTGAGCCACCCAAAGTAGATAATTGGCCCCTTCGATGGTATGCGGATCTTCCATAATGTAGCTGACCAGCTCCCGGTAGACTTGTTGGTAGAGCTGGTCCACCTCTTCATCCTCCTCAGGAATGGCGCGCGCCAATTCTACATCACGGTTCGTGAAGGACTCGAGGGCGCGATGCAGCATATACCGGCCTTTCTCGGCCATTAAGGGTAGATCGATGAGCGGCTTGACCAGTGGCTGTTCGCCGATCATCAGGTTGATGCGGGCGATTCCCTTGGCATAGTCCCCAATCCGCTCCAGCTCGCCGGTGATCTCCAGCACAGCCGCCAGCAGGCGCATGTCGCGGGCCATCGGCTGCTGCGTAGCGATCAGCGTGAGCACTTCTGACTCAATGGCATACCGCTTCTCGTTGATGGCCCGGTCGGCCGCGATCAACCGCCGCGAACCATCAAAGTCTCGCTGTTTAAGCAACTCCACCGACCTGACCAAGGCCTCTTCGACCATGCTGCCCAGAGCCAGTACTTCGTCCTGCAGGCGCTGCAGCTCGTGAGTGAACTCCTGTCGTAACACGCTTGCCTCCTACAAAGAAATCGACTTTGTCTGTATCGAGTCGCTCGCTGACGCTCGGCGCCAGGGATCGGGCGGGAGCTTCACCATCGCATCCATGGTACCCAGCACGATGAACACCACCCACTCGCAGATCCCGGTCACGCGATCGGCCGCCCGTTTCAGGTGGTATGCCGCCCGCGACAGGTAAATGGCCTGATTCGCGGCGCGCGGCCGGCTGTTCATGACCACCAGTAGCTCTTGGTAAACCTGCCGGTAGAGGGCATCCGCTGCCTGTGCGTCGTCACAGACTCTACGCGCCGCACTGACATCCTGCTGTGAGAAAGCCTCCAATGCCCTGTCGAGCATCACCTGCACCTCCGCCGCCAGGTGATGGATGCTGCCCAGCGGCTTGCGGAGGTGATGCTCCAGCATCAGGCAATTGGCCCGTGCCACCTGCTTGGCGTGGTACGCAATACGCTCCAGCTCGGAAGCAATCTCGACCATGGCCACCGCCGACCGCAGCGCGACACCCTTGGGTCGCTGGCTGGCAATGATCTTGAGGCAGCCCATCTCTATGGCTAGCCGCTTCGCGCTGATCTGTCGCTCCTCCTCACCCAATCGCTCCAATCCCGCCAGGTCGCTGCGCTGGAGCAGATCCACAGATTCGAGCAACATGCCCTCCACAATGCCGGCCATCGCCAGTAGATCGTCCTGAATGTGCTGCACATCGCCAATTGCTAGCTGCTCGCCCATGTCTGTTCTTATCTCTTCGCTGCAAACCCTGCTCCTGTGCTGCTACCTCCCCTCACTCCCCCGCCCCCCTTCCCCCTCAGGCAAGAGGAGGAAGGGGATTGGGTTCAAACAGGAGGAGGAAAAGAAACGCCCACAGGGCGGGTTCTAAGCACCCTACTCGGTCATGAAATGGTGAGACAGCGCCTCGCGAATCTCATCGCGTACGCGACGGAATTCGGCGAGTCGCTCCTCATGGCTGCCCGTCGCCTGAGCCGGATCCTGGAAGCTGATGTGCTCTTTGCGACCATCGCCCAACCATACGGGACAATTCTCCGCTGCGTCATCGCAAACAGTGATCACCTCATCGAAGCTGAGGCCATAGAAGGCGTCAGCCGGCTTGGAGCGGTGCTGCGAAATGTCGATGCCCAATTCATCCATCACCTGCACAGCCAGAGGATGCACGTAGCCAGCCGGCTGCGTACCAGCCGAGTACGCCTTCAGCCTATCTCCCAGATGATGGTTGACCAACCCTTCCGCCATTTGACTACGGCAGGAGTTCCCCGTACACAGAAACAGCACTTTTCTCCTCATAGTCGACCTTCAGACAGCCTGCAGAGTATGCAGCTGGGTACCGTCTAGCCAAACCGCCCAGTGATATAGTCTTCGGTGCGCTGATCTTGTGGATTGGTGAACAACTCGTTCGTGACTCCATACTCGACCAGGTATCCCGCCCGATCGTCATCCATCATAAAGAAGGCGGTATAGTCCGACACGCGAGCCGCCTGCTGCATGTTGTGCGTAACGACGATGATTGTGTAGTTCTTGGCCAACTCGCGCATCAGATCCTCGATCTTGAGCGTAGCAACCGGATCCAATGCCGAGGCCGGTTCATCCATCAGAATGATCTGCGGCTTGACAGCGATGGTCCGGGCAATGCACAGGCGCTGCTGCTGTCCACCGGACAACGAATAGCCACTCTGGTCGAGTTTGTCCTTCACCTCATCCCATAGGGCAGCTTGGCGCAAGGAGCGTTCCACCAGCTCGTCCATGTTGCCCTTGAAGCCATTGATGCGCGCGCCCCAAGCCACGTTTTCATAGATGCTCTTGGGAAAGGGATTCGGCTTCTGAAACACCATGCCCACGTGCCGCCGTACTTGCACCGCATCCACATCGTCCGCATAGATATTGTAACCCCGAAAGAGCACCTCTCCCGTGGCATGAGCGGTGGGCACCAGTTCGTTCATACGGTTGAAGGACCGGAGCATGGTGCTCTTGCCGCAGCCGGAGGGACCGATGATCGCCGTGATCTTGTTAGGTTCAATACCCAGGTTCACATTCTTTACCGCCCGAAAATCACCATAGTAGACGCACAAGTCGCGCGCCTCAATGGCGTGGCGGCCGTTACTCGACAGAACCTCTGTCATGAATACCTCCTCTTGCTGAAACGATTGCGCAGCAACACCGCTGCAGCGTTCAGCGTCAACAGCAGAAGCAACAACACGATGATGGCTGCAGCTGCGATATTGCGGAATTCATCCTGGGGGCGCGCCGTCCACTGGTAGATCTGGATCGGCAGCGTCGTAAACTTGGCAAAGGGACTAGTCGGATCGACGGTGATGAAGGTCGACGCCCCCACTACAACCAATGGCGCTGTCTCGCCAATGGCCCTCGAGATGGCCAAAATCGTTCCGGTCAAGACGCCGGGCATGGCGTTGGGCACCACATGATGCCAGATCGTTTGCCACTTGGTGGCCCCCAGGCCCATGCCTGCCTGCCGCAGCGAGCTCGGTACGGCTTTGATCGCTTCTTGCGCGTTGATGATGATCAACGGTAGAATGAGCAGTCCCAAGGTCAAGCCGGCCGATAGCACCGTGCGTCCGTTGGCCGTCGTCGGATCGACCAGTCCGAAAAGCTGACCGCTCGTCAGGGATTCTAGGGCACGGACAAAGACAGCCAACCCCAACATACCGTAGATGATCGACGGCACACCGGCCAGGTTGTTGATGTTGGTTTGGATCAGGCGATTGACAGCATTATCAACGGCATACTCTTCAAGGTATATGGCCGCGCCCACGCCCAGGGGAAAGGCAAAGAGGACCGTGATCAGAATGGTCCACAGCGAACCCAGGATCGCCGTACGCACCCCAGCCCGCTCAGGATCCGCCGACTGGGCGCTAGCGACGAATTGCGGATTGATCCACGAGACGAACTTGACCTCAGCATCGGGGTAGTCAGCCGCAGCTTCGGCCATCACCTCATCCCGGTTAAAGATGGACTCGAATAAGGGCCAGGTTTGCACGACTCGTGGCTCGACTACCCGCTCCAGGACGAGTCCATATACACTTTCTTGAGACCGCTCCTCAAACGGGATATCACTCTCGAAGCGACGGAACAAGCCACTAGAAACATTGGCCTGCAGAATCGACACCAGTGTCCCTTTGGGCAGCTCGGCCAAATCCTGGTCAAAGACCGACTCGGCAAAAAAATCCAGCGTCCCGCTGTCTGCGCCGGGAATGAAGCGTTGGATCGGCTCATCAGGCCAACTCGGATCGACATCCGACCAAGTCTCAGCCGTCGTAAAGACCTGGCGCAGTTGCTCTGTGGTCACCGCCGTCAGAAAATCGTTTTCTTGGCTGACGACTACGGCCAGGGCGTCGGTCCCCAAGCGGAACTCGATCGGATCCCGTCCTAGTTTGTCACAGAGATCCACTTCAGTCTTTCGTATGGGACGGCTGGCATTAGCAATGTCCGTATCGCCCTCCACGCAGAAGCGGTTAAAACCAGCCAATGTACCGATGCTATCAACCTCGACATCTCCCTCAAAACCGGCTTGCTGAAACCGCTCGGCCATGCGTACCGAGACGGGATAGACCGTCGAACTGCCCGCCGTCACAATCTCGCCGGTCAGCCCTTGGGGATTCACCACCGGCCACTTTACGGTTTCAGCATCAGTAGTGTCGATGCCTGCTGCTGCCATCCACTTGAGCATAGAGCTGTTGAGTGCAGCATCACTGGCCGGAAAGTAACCGACGTCCTCAATCTCCTGATTCACACGGTCCAGATAGAAATTAAGGAAGGCCGCTATCTCGGGCTTGTCCTGCATGATGTCCGCTGTTGAGTAGAGAAAGAGCGGACGGGCGAGCCCATAGTCACCTGAATCCACCGTTTCAGCATTCGGCGCAACGCCGTCCACCGTCAGGGTACGTAGCTCATCGGCGAGATCTTGATAGTATGCATACCCAAAGAAGCCGATGGCGTAGGGAGAAGCCGCTACCCCTTCGGCCAACTCCTGATCATCTTCACTCCCATAGGTGTTCGGTTGGGCCAGCATTTGCTCTGTCTGCACAGCCACAACTAGAGACTCGGGCTCGATGCTGTTCTGGCCAGCCACATACCCAAACGCCCCATCAAAGATGTTCAGCAACAAAGCAGTCAGCACGATGATGCCAATGACCGTCGAGGCCTGGAGAACAATCTGCCAACCTTTGGCCACCCGATGGCGCCGCGGCAAGTTGTTGCCGAACTCCTCATCCTCACGCAGGTTAAACATCGTCTCAGTCGGTCTGTTGGCCATTACTCGTACACCTCCCTGAACCTGCGTACGATGCGCTGGCTAACGATGTTCAAGGAGAGCGTGATCACGAATAGCACCAGACCGATGGCAAAGATGCTGTTATAGTCGATCGAGTCGTAACTGATGTCGCCGCCACTGATACGCACGATATGACCTGTCATCGTCTCCGCCGAGTCGAAGGGGTTGATGGTAAAGTTGGGGCCGGCACCAGCAGCAATGGCCACGATCATCGTCTCGCCGATGGCCCGCGAGATAGACACAATAAAGGCCGCCGTGATGCCGGACAGGGCAGCCGGCACCACTACCTTCACTGCCGTCTCCCACCGGGTAGCGCCCATACCGTAGGCCGCTTCTCGGAGCGCTCGGGGTACGGCACTCAGTGCATCCTCGCTCATCGAGCTGACCAGTGGTAGGATCAGAATGCCGATGACGATACCGGCCGAAGCCGTGTTATAGATCTGTACCGTCTCCATGCCAAAGATCTTGCGCAACAATGGGGTCATAAAGGTCAAGGCAAAGTAGCCGTAGACGACCGTCGGGATGCCGGACAGAATCTCCAGAATCGGCTTGAGTATGGACCGCGCCCGTGGCGAGGCATACTCACTCAGGTAGATCGCCGCACTAAGACCCAGTGGCAAGGCCACGATCATGGCGATGGCGCTGGTCATGAGCGTGGCGGTGACCAACGGCCAGATTCCAAATTGGCCAATCTGGGGATTCCACTTGGTGCCCGTAAAGAACTCGACAAGGGACACCTTATTCGACAGGAACAGGTCGGCGCCCTCGCTATGCGGCACCGCTACCGTGCCATCCAGGCCGCGCTCCACGGTCACCATATTCCCTTCAACGGCTGCCACTCGCATCAGCTCCTCGCTGACACGGATAACGTCGCCAACTTCCAGCGCGTGTCCACCCGGCTGGAGCTCGAATGTAGCCACATCGGCATCAATGCTGGCTGCCAGGGGCTTGTTGACATCCTCCCATAGCTGCTGAGTGAAAAAGTTCATGGACTCCTGAGTCAGCCCCAGCACGATGCCGATCGTGGTCAGGATCGAGATCGCGCCGCACAAGAACAGCACGCTCTGGATGATCGCTTCGCGCACACGCGGACGCTTGCGCAACGCCTCGCGCACACCAGCATCGCCAAGCCCGGTGTCCACGGCGCTGGTACTGCCCGAAACCGTTATCTCGTTCTGCATACCATCCTCCTGACAACAAGAAAGGGCATGGGAACTAACCCGGCCCTACCGCTCTGCTACAGGTTGAGCCTGGGGAGAGGTCGAGGCCCCCTCCCCAGGCTGCGGAAAAATGGAACCAAAACTTACTGGCCCATGGCGTCGAGCCAACCTTGTCGCGCGGCATCCAGCGCATCAGTGCTGGCCGGGAAGTAGCCTACATCCACGATCTCATCGTCCACGTACGTCAGATAGAAGTTGATGAACGACGCTACCTGCGGCTTCTCACCCATGATCTCTGCCGTCGAGTAGATGAACAGCGGCCGTGCCAGCGGATAGTCCCCACTGTCCACCGTCGCGCCCGTCGGCTCTATCCCCTCCACCGACAGGATCTTCAGCACATCCTCG
>JASFOV010000218.1:0-7451 GCA_050116355.1 Anaerolineae bacterium | reverse complement strand
AGCGTGTTGGAAGTGGCTAGGTTCAACCAGGACGGTTGGACCGGACGTTCGCATTCCACAATGGAGTAGGAGGAAGGACCGATGAGCATCGTCATTCTGATTATCGGGATTGTAGCCATCGCGCTGGGCTATGGGCTCTACGCTAGAAAGATCGACCGCGACATCATTCAGCCCGATGACAAAAAAGCTACGCCGGCCACCATGTTCATGGATGGCGTGGACTTTACCCCGGCCAACCGCAACGTGCTGTTTGGCTACCAGTTCAAGTCAATTGCAGCCCTGGGGCCGATCGTGGGCCCCATCGTCGCCGTGCGATACGGCTGGCTGCCCGCCCTGCTGTGGATCGTCCTCGGCACCTCCTTCATCGGCTGGGTGCAGGACTATGCCAGCATCGTCGTGGGCGTCCGAGAAGAAGGCCAGACCTTTGGCGCCCTCAGCTATCGCTTCATTTCCCCGCGCGCGCGGGGCATCCTCTTGATTTTCATCTACGCTTATCTCCTGTTGATCATGGGCGCCTTTGGCAAGATCGTGGGGTATGACTTGATGACCAACCCGGCCGTACCCCTGGGCGTCCTGCTGGTCATCATCTTCGGCCTGCTGGCCGGTCAGATGACCTACCGGTGGAAACGGGACATTATCCTCACCTCGGTAGTGACGGTGATTGGCGCCTTCTTTGGTATCTGGCTCGGCACCCAGCAGTTCGCCATCGACATCTTTACCTGGATCAGCACCCTCGGCCAGGCGGAATCCCCGGTTCTGGTCGGCAGTCTGACCTGGGCGCAGTTCTTCTGGAGCCTGATCACGCTGGTGCTGTGCTACTTTGGCGCGGTGCTGCCCATCTGGCGCTGGGCCCAACCGATCAACTATGTCGCCTTCTGGATCGTCTTCCTGGGCATCCTGGGCGGCACCATTGGCCTGATCATCTGGCACCCGGCCGTCCCCGCCGACTTTCCGGCCTTTACCAACTGGAACGGCCAGATCGGCGACCTACCGGGGCTGGGCTGGTTGTGGCCTATCTTATTTGTGACCATCGCCTGCGGAGCCATATCGGGCTGGCATAGCCTGGTCTCCAGTTCGGGCACGGCCCGGCAGCTCGAGAAGGAGGGCGATGCCCTCTTTGTCGGCGGCGGCTCGATGTTCCTGGAGATGTTCTTGGCTGTGCTGGCCTTGCTAGCGGCGCTGGTCGGTGTGGGGGCGACCATCGGGTTCGAGGGCTATGTGGGCCTGGTATCGGCGGGCAAGAATGCCGGCGTCTTTGCTGTCGGGCTATCCGAATTCTTAAACCGGATCGGCATCCCCACCTCCTTCGGCCTGCCCTATGGCTCGGTGTTCCTGACGTTGATGGCCCTGACCATCATGTACCTGGTCGTGCGCTTCATGCGGGTGGCCAGCGCCGAGTTCCTAGGCGAGCAGGTGCCGGTGCTGCGCAATGTGCACGTTGGCTCGATCGTGGCCCTGATCCTGTCGGCCATCCTGATCTGGACCGGCTTCTGGGCACGGATCTGGGTGCTGTTCGGCGGCGCGAACCAGCTGATGGCTTCCCTGGCCCTGCTGATCATCTCGCTGTGGCTCATGTCCAAGGGCAGGAACTATATGTGGGCCTTTATCCCCTTCGTCTTCATGTTCATCACCACCATCGCTGCGCTGCTACTCACCGGCTGGAACTCGTTCGCCGCCATCGACTTTGCCGACGTTGGCCTGGCCATCGGCAACATCATCGCCGGCCTCCTGGCGGTGATCCTGATTATCTGTGCCTTGATCCTGGCCTGGGACGGCGTCCAGGCCCTGCTGCGCTACCGGTCCGAGATGGCCAAACCGACCGAGGCCGGTGGCGGAGAGTAGGTTGGCCGTTGCACCTGTGGGGAGAGCCCGGTTTCCGGGCTCTCCCGCTTTCACCATCGCGGACGGCTGGAAGACGGTATGAGCCCCGTGCGCCTGGAAGTCATCGCCCATACGTTCGTGGAACCGGGGCTGTGCATGCCCTGCGAGCTGGTCCTCTCGGAGGCGGGCGTGGACGAGCCGACTGCGCCGCGGACCCTGGACGAGTACCCCGCCGAGTGGCAGGCAGAGTACCAGCGCCTGACCGACTGGGTCTATGGCCTGGCCGGTCACTATGGCGACCAGCTGGTGATCAAGGTCATCGACCCGCAGTCGCCGGAGGGGCTGTGGAAGAGCCTGCGCTACCGCGTGCGCCGCTACCCGACGTGGGTGGTGGACGGCAAAGAGCGCATCGTGGGCTGGGACCGTCCCGCTCTGGAGGCGGCCCTGGAGAAGGCCCGGTAGCGGCCGGGTCACAGCGCAAGGAAGGAACCGGTGTACAAACGGATCCTGGTCCCAATGGAAGACGAAGGGCAACAGCAGCCAGCCCTGGATCATGCCCACCGGCTGGCGCGCAGTGCCGGCGCGGCCGTTATCCTGGCCTGGCTGGTGCCCGTCGCCGCCTCGCAGGAGCACTTTTTCACCCAGATCCAGGTCGAGCCCGGCTCGTCGGGGGCGCGGCGCAAGGAGCAAGGTGAGGCCTTCCTGGAGAGCGCAGCCCGGGCGTTCCGCGACGGCGGCCTGCAGGTGACGCCGCGGGTGGTGATCACTCCCCTGCCGCCGGAGGAGGCCATCGTCGAGGTGGCAACCGAGGAGGAAGCCGACCTGATCATCATGGCCACGCTGTCCGAGTCGGCCATCGGCCGCTTTCTGTTCGGCAGCGTCGGCGACAAGGTCCGCCGCCGCTCGCCCATTCCGGTCCTGTTTGTCAGCGGGGAGCCGGCCACGGAACAAGAGGGGGACGGTCATGAGTGAACCGATGCGGACCGAGCCCACCCGGCTGGCGCCGGACGAGATCCTGGCCGGTCTCAATGGAGCCCTGCGCGCCGAGCGACAGGCGGTGGCCGATTATGACGCCCATGCCCGGGCATGTGAGCGGCTCGATGTCCGGAATGCCTTGGAGACGCTGCGCGATGTAGAGCGGGAGCACGGTCTGCGGCTGGCGCGGCGCATCACTGCCCTGGGCGGCTCGCCGGTCAGCGAACCGGCCGACGCCCGGCCGCTGGGCGAATCGCTGGCCGACTGGCTGGCCGATGATCTCCAGAGCGAACAGTGGGCCATCCTCGAGTACGCCCGGCTGGTGGCGGGCATCGTGGACGATGACGAGACGGTCGAGTTGATGACGGAACTGCTGGTCGATGAGATCCGGCATGCCACGTGGCTCAAGTCTACCTTGCGCGCTCTGGCCCATGCTTGACGCGGGACGCGTGAGACGGGGTGGTGATGGACGCTGACCGCCTGGAGCAGTGGCGTGACCAAGTCGTGCGCCTGGCCAAAGCGTTGGGCCAGATGTTCTATGGCGCCACGGTGTACGATTGGGTCCGCGAGCTGCAAAAAGAGCGGGGCATGGTCGAGCGCCTGTTCGTCCTGGCCGTGTTCGGCGACTTTCTCGGCGTCCCGATCCTGCCGCCCTACTATGCCCTGCGCCTGCTGCCCTATGTGGTGCCGGCCATCGAAGGCTGGCGCTACAGCATGATGCGCGAACGCGATCTGGTCGACCTGTTCGATGGAGAAATTGGATAAGATCAACCGAGGAGAACATTATGCCCGAAGAAGAGAAGAAAAGACGACTTGGTTTCCTGGATTCGGCCAAGAGCATCCTGTACGGGATGGCCGGCCACGACATGACCCGCTATGCCCTCAAGACCCGTGGGAGTATGGAGCACCTGTTCATCCTGATCACCATGGGCGACTTGCTCGGCATTCCGATCCTGCCCCCGTACTACTCGCTGCGACTCCTGCCCTATGTCGTGCCCCAGGTCAGCACGTGGAAGCGACGGATGCTCCGCGAGCGCGACCTGACCGATGCCCTAGCATAGCAAAGGAGGCAACGAATTGTCACTCCAACGCATCTTTGAAGACAATCCCGAGCGCCGCTACATCATGTTTGGCGGCAAGGGCGGGCTGGGCAAGACCACCTTTTCGGCAGCCTCGGCCTACTGGCTGGCCAAACAAGGCTACAAAGTGCTTGTCTTCTCGGTGGATCCCCAGGCCTCTCTTTCCGACATCTTCCAGCAGGATATCTTTGGCAAAGGGGCGGTGGAGATTATGCCCAACCTCTATGCCCAAGAGATCGACGCCGACCACCGCATCCGCGAGTACCAGGACGAGATCCGGCAGCAGATCTTGGACATGTACGGCATGGAAGAGGTGCCGGAGGAGATCGAAAACTATATCCAGGCCGCCGCCGCGGAGCCGGCCATGGAGGAGAGCGCCATCTTTGACGCCGTCGTCGACATTGTCGTCAGCGCCGAGTACGATTACTATATCTACGACCTGGTGCCGCTGGGCCACGCCCTTTACTACCTGAGCATGGCCAGCGTGTACGACGAGTGGATCGACAAGATCACGGCCTTGCGCGCCGAGATGGAAGAGTATTCCCAGGTGGCGGCGGTGATGCAACGCGACAGAGAGTCCGAAGAGGATGCCATCCTGCGCGAGCTGCAGTACATCAAGCAGCGCATCAACAAGTCCTCGGGCATCCTCACCGATCGACAGCGGACCGCGTTCTTTTTTGTGGTCATCCCCGAAGAGATGGCTATCCTCGATACCAAGAAGGCGGCCGGGCTCTTTGCCAAGTACAACGTCCCCCTGTCGGGGTATATCGTCAACCGCGTCATTCCCGCGGAGCTGGCCCAGCAGGCGATCCCGGACTATTTGCGGCACCGCCTGGAGATGCAAAAAGGACACCTGGCCATCATCCAGCGCGAGCTGGGCGAAGACGTGCTGGCCTACATCCCCGAGATGGAGCGGGACATCACCGGCCTGACGATGATCGAAAAGATGGCCAACGAGATGTTCGGAGGGTAGAAGCATGATCGAACAGACCACATCCCAGTTCCTGACCGAGCATCCGAGCATGAAGTACCTGTTTTTCGGGGGCAAAGGCGGGGTGGGCAAGACGGTGCTGGCCGGCGCCGCGGCCCTGTGGCTGGCCCAACAGGGCAAACGGACCCTGCTGGCCTCTACCAACCCGGTGCACAGCCTGACCAGCATGCTGGGCCAGGATGTGTTTGGGCACCATACCTTGGTCGAGGGAGCCAGCAACTTTTACGCCTACGAGATCGATACCAAGGAAACCATCGAAAAGTCCAAGAAGGAGATCCGGGAAAAGATCGAATGGTTCCTGAAATACGCCGACATCAAGACCAAAGCCGACGAGTTTGTGGAGTCAGCGACCATGAATCCGGCCTTTGAGGAATCGGCCATGTTCGAGAATATGATCGATCTCATGTTCGACGACGAGTACGAGGTCTATGTCTTTGACACGGCGCCCACCGCCAACGCCCGCCGCCTGCTGGGCATGTCGGACGTCTACTCCATGTGGGTCAACAAGATGGTCCAGAGCCGCGAGGAGGCCACAAGCCTCAAAGACCTCCTGTCCTACAGCAAGAAAAAGAAGGAAGAGGATCCGTTGATGAACTATCTCCTCAACCTGCGCACGCGCATGGGCCACGCCAAGGAGCTGCTGACCGACGCCGAAAAGACCGCTTTCTTTTTCGTGACGCTGCCCGAGGCGCTGCCCATCGCCGTGATCCGGCGCTTTGTCAACTGGTTCGACGAGTTCGGCATCCCGGTGGGCGGGGTGGTGGTCAACATGCTCATCGAGCAAGATGCGGTCGGCGATGATGCGCCCGATTTTGTGAAGAACCGCGTGGCGATGCAGGCGGAGTACATGGACGAGATCTGGGGCACCTTCTCCGATGTGCGAGCCGTCGTCCCGCTCTTTGACACCGAGGTACAGGGCGTCAAGATGCTGGACCGTACGGCCTCTCACCTGTTTGCGTAAGCGCGCAGGAGAACAGGATCCGGCATGATAACCATCGATCCCTATCTATTGCTCTTGCTGGTGGCCTGCGTCTTTGCGCTGGTATTCGGAGGACTGGGCTACCTACGCCGTGAGGGGCTCTCCGAGCAGTTCGTCATCGAGGTCGCCATTTTGACGGCGATCTTGGTCGGTGGCTCGTGGCTGATCGGTACGCCCCTGAACCCTTTTCTCTTCTTATTCCTGCTATACGTGGTCACCCTGCGATCGCGCCTGATCGTGGATCTGGCCAACGTGTTGGCCAGGCGGGAGAACTATGGCCTGGCGTTCCGCCTGTACAACCTGGGCTTGGCCTGGTGGCCCGACGCCGCCTCGCGGCTGATCGTGCTGACCAACAAAGGCGTGGCTCAGCTCCACAGCGGGCAGGTAGAGCAAGCCATCGCCACCCTGGAGAGTGTGCTGGCGATGGAGAAGCGTCCCCGGCTGGGGACGAAATACGAGGCCGGCTGCCGCTACAACCTGGCCTACGCTTACGAACTCAACGGCCAGGACGCCAAGGCGGTCACCCAATACAACGAAACGATCGACCTGTTGCCGGGTTCGGAGTATGCCCAGGCCGCCGAGGCGGCGCTGAAGCGGCGCAAGAAGAAGCACTCTGGGAGCTAAGCCAAGCCCCCGGCTACACAGAAAAGCCCCTGGTGCGCAACGGTGCCAGGGGCTCATTATGTCGAACAGAAGTCGAGGCTATTGGCCGGAGAACAACAACGTCCCGTCCGGATAGGTTAAGGTCAGGAGATCGTCGTCGACGCTGTAGGCGGTGGTCGCGCTCAAGGCCTGCAAAAAGGCGGACTCTTGCTCCATGACCGCTTCCTCACACATCATCCGCGTCGTGGCCAGCTCGCCGATCTCCAGCGCGTCGGAGCCCGGCGTCAAGATGTAGCTGCCAAAGTAGTTGTTGCAGCCCGCGCTGCCGCTGACACGACCATCCTGGAAGCGAGCCGTGATCTGGCCCGTGGTCATCTCGGTCAAGTACCAGTTCACCCCTTCCAACTCGGTCCCTCCTTCCGGCGCCTCGCCAAAGGCGACCGGCACACGATCGGCAGCCACCACACTGTCGTCCGCCGGCGATGGTGAGAAGGCGACAATGTGACCACTGGCGCTGGGGACGCCCTCCAGATCAAGCTCTACCTGCCAGGTGCCCTCCCCCCCGGTGCCCACATCCGGGCCCTGGAGGGTGGTGGTCTCCTCGTCGACCACATTGCCCGCCTGGTCCAGGCCCAAGACCACCACATTGCCCTCCAGCAGGCCCGCGCCCGAACCGCTGACGGCCACCGGCTGGGTGGCGTCAATCGTGGCGCCACCCGCCGGCTGTTCGATGCGCAGATAGGCCTGCGGCGACGGCGTCCCGCCAAAGGAGACCTCGATCTCGTGCTCGGCCACGGTGCTGCCGTCCTTGGGCGAAGTCGAAAACGCCCGGATCCAAGCCGGCGAGCCCGGCTCGATCTCTACGGTGAGGTCGAGCGACCAGGTGCCCTCACCGCCGACGCCTACATCCGGCCCCTGGGCGGTCGTCGGCTGCTGCACCAGGATGCTGCCCTGGGCGTCGGCGACCTCGACGACGACATTGCCCTCAAAGAGACCCGCGCCG
>JASFOV010000217.1:0-7453 GCA_050116355.1 Anaerolineae bacterium | reverse complement strand
GAGACGCTTGCTCACGCCATGAAACGCTACACCGCCGAGCAGAGCCTGTTTCCCCTGGAGGTGGCGTTGGATCTGAGCTACTGGCGTGCATTGTGGAACGACGTCAACCGGCTGCCGAGCCAGGACCAGACGCAGGCGTTGCGCATCGTGGGTTCGCTGCTAGACCTGAACAACCTGATGTGGGCCATCCGCTACCGGGTGTATCACCACCTTTCCGAGGAAGAGGTCATCAACTACACGCTGCCCTTTAGCTATCGGGTCCGCGATAAGGACATCCGGGCCATCGCCGCTGGGGCCGACATTCCCCAAGTAGTGGCCCAGGCCTATCCCGATCTGACTGGTGTGGACGCGCTGCTTCGGGAGCCTCAAAGTGGATTGCCAGAACTGGAGCTGCAACTCCAGCGGCGCGTCGTGGCACAGTGCCGGGCAGCTTTTAGCGGCTACCCCTTTCACATTGGCATCCCGCTGGCTTATGTGGTGCTGAATGAATTGGAGATTCAGGATTTGACCGTGTTGATCGAAGCCAAGTCGGTGCACATGCCGACCGAGGGGTTTCGGCCTCATCTGCTGCTGGAACCTGCCAGAGGAGAACTGGCCAGCCTGTGACGCAGATCGCCTCTGCAACAGGCGCACAAGACGGAGATCGTATGCTCTACCCACAAGAGATGACCGAAGTCGACTTGATCGTCCCGGAAAAGGACCTGCTGGCTGTGACTGGCGTCTTGGCCGGCCAGGGGACCTTTCACCAGGTCGACGCCGGCTACTTGAGCTCAAAAACGGGACCCGACCCGGCTGGCTCCTGGTCCGAGAGAGCCGCGGCTTACACCGCGCTGGAACGCCGGATCCTCGCAACCATGAAAGCCCTGGACGTGGAGGAAGGCCCGCCGCTACTGGCCGAGCGTGCTTCCATGATCGAGGTTGAGGTGGCTCGCCCCCTAGTGGAGCAGATAGAGCAAGAGGTTGGGAAGGCGAGCGAGCAACTGGCCGACGTGCAAAAGCGGCTGGAGCGACTGGTAAGTTACGTCCACCAACTGGAGCCCATTGCCGGCATCGCGCTCGACGTCGGGGCCCTGCGCCATCCGCGCTACCTGTTCTCCATGCTGGGCGTCATCCCGGTCGCCAACCGGGAACGATTACAGACGAGCCTGGCACGCATTCCGTTCGTGCTGCTGACACTGCGCCAGGATGGCCAGAAGGCCGTCGTCTGGCTAGTGGGGACGCAGCGCAACGCCGACATTCTGGATCGGGCCGCCCGCAGCGCCTACCTAAATCCCCTGGACCTGCCGGACATCCACCAGGGCACTCCATCCGAGGTCATTAGCTCGCTGCATACGGCCATCGAGCGTGCCCGGCAGCACATCGCCGATCAGAAAGCAGCGATGACCCAATTGCACGAGGCCCACCAACGGCAGCTTCAGGCGTTGCTATGGCATGTGCGCACGAGCCGGATGCTGGCCGATGCGATAGCGCACTACGGCCGGCTCCGCTATACCTATCTGATCGTCGGCTGGGTGCCGTCCTCTGACTTGGCTGTCCTCTCCCAGCGGCTCAAACAGGCATCCAGCGAGGCCCTCATCGAGGCCAACCCATCCCGACGAGGCGGCGCGAAGTCCAACGTGCCAGTAGCCCTGCACAACCCAGGAGTTCTGGGCGCCTTCCAGCAACTGGTCACGACGTATGCGCGGCCCCGCTACGAGGAAGTGGACCCCACATGGCTGATCGCGTTGACGTTTCCACTTCTCTTTGGGGCCATGTTTGGCGATGTGGGACACGGGTTGGTGCTGGCTCTGCTAGGCGGGCTGGTGGCCAGTCGCAGGGTACGGGCGCTGCGCCGCCTGGCCAGCCTGGGGACGATCATCGTGGTCTGTGGCCTGGCGGCGACCTTGTTCGGCTTTCTCTACGGCAGTGTCTTTGGCGTGGAAAACGTGCTGCCGGCGCTCTGGATCCAGCCGATGGACAACATCATGCAGATCCTGACGATGTCTATCGGCACTGGGGTGATCTTGCTCAGTGTCGGGTTCTTGCTCGGCATCCTCAACGCCTGGCGGACGCGCGACTGGGGCCGGCTCCTCTTCGACCACAACGGCGTCGCGGGGTTCGTGCTCTACTGGTCGCTGATCGGGCTGGTGGCCGGGACGCTGGTCGGCGGGTTTCCCATCCCGCCGCTGGTATTCGTTCTGCCAGCAGTTGGGGCCGGCTTGGCTGTGATGTTCTCCGAGGTGCTTGAGCACTTGGTTGAAAGACGTCGGCCGCTGACAGATGACGGCCTGGGCACCTATGCCGTCCAGGCGGTCTTTGAGCTGTTTGAGACCCTGATCAGCTTTTTGAGCAATAGCCTCTCCTACGTGCGTGTGGGGGCCTTTGCGGTGGCACACGGCGGCCTGAGTGCGGTGGTTTTTATCCTGGCCGAGATGGCCGGCCCTGGGCACGGCGTGGGCTACTGGGTGGTAGTTGCTGTGGGCAATGTGTTCATCGTGGGCTTTGAGGGGCTGATCGTCGGTATCCAGACCATGCGTTTGGAGTATTACGAGTTCTTTAGCAAGTTCTTTACGGGTGGCGGGGTGCGCTTCGAGCCACTAACCCTGCCGCCCACCAGCGACAAGTAAGGCCCGGTCAGCTGGGCGAGCCCGTAGTCAAGGAGAGAGTACAATGATGAAATTGATCGTCGCGATCTTGGTAGGTTTGATACCAATGGTGCCAGCCGTGATCTATTACCTGCGCCAGCGCCGGCACGCGCTGGCGCGAGCCTCGCGCGGCCTAATGTGCGGACTGACTGGCTTTAACGTCGTGCTGGCCTTGATGGCGGTCGGCATTGCCCTCGTCTGGCTCGCCTCGCCGCCGACGGCGCTGGCTGCCGAGGCGAAGGCGCAGACTGCCCAGTCGACGGCGCAGACTGCCGCTGGCGACCCCTATGCCTCACTGGCCGCGGCGATCGCCACCGGCCTGGCCGCCGTCGGGGCGGGGATCGCCGTCAGCGGCACCGGAGCGGCGGCGGTGGGGGCGATTGCCGAGAAGCCCGAGGCCTTTGGCCGGTCACTTATCTTTGTCGGCCTGGCGGAGGGGATCGCCATCTATGGGCTGCTCATCGCGTTTATGGTTCTGAACCGGTGATGATGCGATGAAAGTGCTGGTCATCGGCCATCCGGAGGCCGTGTTGGGGTTCTCGCTGGTCGGCGTCCACGGCCAGGCGGCTACCTCCGCCGCCGAGGTCAACCAGGCGCTCGATGACGCTCTGGCGGCGACCGACGTCGGCATTATCCTGGTGACGGAGGACGTGGCCGGGCTGATCACGGCCCGGATGGAGCGGCTCAAGCTGCGCAGCACCGGGCCGTTAGTCGTCGGGATCCCCGGCCCGGCGGGCGTGCGCCCCGACCAGCCCTCCCTGAGCCAGGTGGTGCGACAAGCCATTGGGATCAAGATATGAGAACAGTAGCAGAAAGCATCAAGGCGCTCTCCCGCGCCGTGCAGAACGAGGCCCGCGCCGAGGCCGACCAGGTCCTGGCAGATGCCAAAGCGAATGCCGAGGCCATCAGGCAGCACGCCCAGGAGCAGGCGGCTGCCGAGCGCGCCGAGATCCTAGAGCGCGCCTCTGCGGATGCCGCACGTATCCGCAGTCAGGCCATCGCCACGGCCCAACTCAAGGCTCGCACGTTGCAGTTGGCGCGCCGTGAAAAGCTGCTGGACAGCGTTTTTGCGGCCGCCCGGCAGCAATTGCCCAACGTACGGCAGTGGACAGATTACGGGCAGATCGCGCGCCACCTGCTCCAGGAAGCATTGACCCTTCTGGGTGCCGATGCAGCCCAGGTCCAGGCTGACGAGCAGACGCGGGCGCTCCTGACCGACCCGGTGCTGGCCGAGATTTCAAAGGAACTGGGGATGCAGGTTCATTTCGGAGCGCCGTTGGAACAGGGCACGGGCGTCATAGTGGAAACGACGGACGGGCATCGGCAAGTGGACAACACGCTGGAAACCCGGCTGAGCCGCCTGCAGGATGCCCTGCGCGCCCCGGTGTACCACCTCTTGACGGGAGAGCCGTTATGAGCCAACAGATCGGGACGGTGACGTGGATCAACGGGCCGGTGGTCCGCGCCCGTGGTTCGCGCCAGGTAACCATGTTGGAGTTGGTCGAGGTCGGCGAGGAGCACTTGGTGGGCGAAGTCATCGGTTTGGAGGCCGACGTCATTACGATCCAGGTGTACGAGGAAACTTCGGGCATGCGGCCGGGCGCGCCGGTATATGGCACCGGGATGCCACTATCGGTGGAACTGGGGCCCGGCTTGCTCCGCAGCATTTTCGACGGGGTGCAGCGCCCCTTGCCTGCGATGGAGAAACGCAGCGGTTCGTTCATCGGGCGGGGCGTGCACCTGACCCCACTATACCACCAGGACCGATGGAATTTCACGCCCAGAGTCCAGGCGGGTGATGCCGTAAGCGGGGGCGCGATCCTGGGCACCGTCCCGGAGACGCAGACCCTCGAACACCGGGTGCTGGTGCCCCCGGACCTGGTGGGAACCCTCACCTGGGTTGCGCCGCCGGGGGAGTACACCATCGAGGAGCCTATCGCCCGTCTGCGCACGGCGCAGGGGGAGCGGGAGTTGACCATGTTGCAGCGTTGGCCCGTGCGCCGGCCGCGCCCCTACCGCGCTCGCCGGGGCGCGACTGAGCCGTTGATCACCGGGCAGCGGGTGCTAGACACCTTCTTTCCGCTGGCCAAGGGGGGGGCAGCCGCCATCCCCGGCGGGTTCGGCGCGGGCAAGACGGTGACCCAACAAAGCATCGCCAAGTGGTCGGACGCGCAGGTGGTCGTGTATATCGGCTGCGGCGAGCGCGGCAACGAGATGACAGAGGTGCTGCAAGAGTTTCCACAGCTGGAGGATCCCCGCAGCGGACGCCCGCTGATGGAGCGCACTGTGCTCATCGCCAATACGTCGAACATGCCAGTGGCCGCCCGCGAGGCCAGCATCTATACTGGCATCACCATCGCTGAGTACTATCGTGATATGGGCTATCACGTGGCCCTGATGGCCGACTCGACCTCGCGGTGGGCCGAGGCCCTGCGCGAGATATCGGGGCGGCTGGAGGAAATGCCGGCTGAGGAGGGGTACCCGGCCTACCTGGCCGCCCGCCTGGCCGAGTTCTACGAGCGGGCCGGCGCGGTGGAGACCCTGAATGGACGCCCCGGCTCGGTGAGCGTCATCGGGGCGGTGTCCCCGCCGGGCGGCGACTTTTCCGAGCCGGTCACGCAGCACACCAAACGCTTCATCCGCTGCTTCTGGGCGCTGGATAAGGCCCTGGCCTCGGCGCGCCACTTTCCGTCGGTTAACTGGCTGGAAAGCTACAGCGAGTACGTGGACGACGTGGCCAGTTGGTGGCGCGAGCAGGTGGGCCAGGACTGGCATGTCATGCGCGCCCAGGCCATGGCGATCCTGAGCGAAGAGAACCACCTGGCGCAGATCGTCAAGCTCGTGGGGCCGGATGCGTTGCCCGACGAGCAAAGGTTGACGCTGGAAACAGCCCGACTGCTGCGCGAGGGGTTCTTGCAGCAGAACGCGTTGGACGAGGTGGATGCCTATTCGACCATCCAGAAGCAGATACGCATGCTGGCCCTGATTCTACATTTTCACCAAAAGGCAAAGCACATCATCGACTACGGCGCGCCCGTCGTGGTCATCCACAACTTGCCGGTGATAAACACTTTGATACGAATGAAGACGCTCGTCGCCAACGACGAGTTGACCAGGCTGGACGACATCCAAAAAGAGATAGACGAGCAAATGGATCAACTGGAGACTGAGTACAAATGAGCGAGTTGCTGGATCGGGGAGGCCAGGAAGTCGCCGGTGTGGCCCGCATCGAGGGCCCGATCGTGGTGGTAGAGCGTGCGGGGAGTGTCGGCTACGACGAGGTGGTAGAGATCGTTGACTCGCAGGGACGGTTGCGCCGGGGCCGCGTGCTGGAGGTGGGCGAGGGCATGGCCGTGGTGGAGGTTTTCGCCGGCACCACGGGCCTTTCTATTGACGGCACGCATGTGCGTTTTCTGGGAGGGCCGCTGCACATCCCGGTGGCCGAAGAGATGCTGGGCCGCGTCTTTGACGGCCTGGGAACGCCGCTAGACGGCGGCCCGCAGCCGCTGGTCGAGCACTATGCCGACATCAATGGGCAGCCGATCAACCCCACGGCGCGCGTTTATCCTCGCGACTACATCCAGACGGGCATCTCCGTCATTGATGGCATGAACACCCTGGTGATGGGCCAGAAACTGCCACTCTTCTCCGGCGCCGGGCTGCCCCACGACCAACTCGCCACCCAGATCGTGCGCCAGGCCACGCTGGGTGCGCCAGCAGGCGAGTTGCCATCCCAGTCAGCGCAGTTCGCCATTGTCTTCGTCGCCATGGGGGTCAAGCACGACGTGGCAGCAACCTTCCGCGACTCCTTTGCCGAAAGCGGAGCGCTGACCCGCGTGGCCATGTTCCTCAACCTGGCTGATGACCCGCCGGTGGAGCGTCTGGTGACGCCCCGCGCTGCGCTCACCCTGGCCGAGTACCTGGCTTTCGAGCGCCAGATGCACGTGCTGGTTGTCTTGACCGACATGACCAACTATTGCGAGGCACTGCGCCAGATCTCAAACATCCGGGGCGAGGTGCCTAGCCGCAAAGGATACCCTGGCTACCTCTACAGCGACCTGGCCTCCCTGTACGAGCGCACGGGACGCATCAAGACCGCCGAGGGTTCCATCACCCAGCTCCCGATTCTCACCATGCCCAACGACGACATCACCCACCCGGTGCCTGACCTCACCGGCTACATCACCGAGGGCCAGATTGTGCTCGGCCGTGACCTCACGCACCAGGACGTCTACCCGCCCATCACGGTGCTGCCCAGCCTGTCGCGGCTGATGAAGGACGGCATTGGCGAGGGGCGGACCCGCGCCGACCACGGTCATCTGTCGGCGCAGCTCTACGCCGCCTACGCCCACGTCCAGGAGGTGCGTTCGCTGGCCGCGGTGATCGGCGAGGAGGAGCTTTCGACAATAGACCAGCAATACCTGAAATTCGGGCGGGCTTTCGAGCAGGGATTCGTCAACCAAGGGGTGACGGAAAACCGGACCATCGAGAAAACCCTGGACATCGGTTGGCGGTTGCTCTCCATGTTGCCGCAAGAAGAGCTCACTCGCGTCAGTCCAGACGAGATGAAGGAATACTATGAGGACGGCCATGGCGCGCATTAACATCCCGCCCACACGCAGCAACCTGCTGCACATGAAGCAAGAATTGCAGTTCGCCCGCGAGGGGTTCGAAATCCTGGACCGCAAGCGGGAGGTGTTGAGCACGGAGCTCGTCCACATCGCCCACGACGCGGAGGTGCTCCAGGAGCAGGTCTGGAAGCTGCTGGCCGCGGCTTACGAAGCCCTGGAGCAGGCCAAGCTAACGATGGGCCGGGAGCACGTGGAATG
>JASFOV010000216.1:0-7468 GCA_050116355.1 Anaerolineae bacterium | reverse complement strand
AGGCGGGTCACGGAAGCGTTCTCCAGGTCCTGGACGACCTGCATGGTGGGGGTGAAGGCGGCTACCAGCAGGCTGGCGGCAGCATCCGGGCCCAGGCTCGACCAGAAGGCGGCCGGCGTCTGGGCGGCGATGACCACACCGTCCGCCGTCTCGGTTACCTGGTAGCGACCCGTGGCCTGAAACGCCGCCCCGCCTATGTGCCGGACAGAGGGTGGCAGCAGCGCGAGGAGCGGCGCGCCGTTCAGGCCGCGCAACTCCAGCACCCCAGCGGTGGCAAAGTCCCCGTCCTGCACCCGGCCATCGGCCCAGAACTGCACGCCGGGCGGAAAGGTCAGGGCCAGATCCAGACTCAGCCACTCCGCATGGGACTGGCCGGCTCGTGAGGCCAGGGGCTGGCGCACGATCAATTCCTGCTGCACGGCGCCCGGCTGGCTGTGGTAGGCCATCTCCAGCCCGGAGCGGTCCCACGCCCCGGTGTAGATCACGGATTGATGGTCGCCGGCCAGCCGGCCGGGCTCGGTGTCCTCCGGCGACCGGGGCTCAGCCAGGGGCACCGTTTCTCCCCCGGGGCCGGTGGCCGCCAGCTCGCGGGGCAGGAGGTTGAAAGGCACCCCGCTGGCCTCCAGTTGCAGGTTGAGACTCCGCTCGGGCAACGCCATCCGCAGGCTGT
The DNA here is from genome assembly GCA_050116355.1 of Anaerolineae bacterium. Classification (GTDB taxonomy): domain Bacteria; phylum Chloroflexota; class Anaerolineae; order JAAYZQ01; family JAAYZQ01; genus JASFOV01. Next base: position 6,798 of record JASFOV010000216.1, on the reverse strand, counting down.
TGCGATCGACCCACCAGCCGCCGGGGATGGGGTCGAACGCCGGGTCGACGGGCGCCCACTCTCCCTGGGCGTTGCGGTAGTGGAGGGGCGTCTGGCTGACGTAGGCCAGGTACCGGCCGCTGCCCAGGTCATAGTGACGGGCATACTCTTCGCGGCGCTCCACGACCTCGGGCAGCGAGAGCAGGTTGGCCGGCAACGACTTGGGGTCGGCCGGACGGGGCGCCGCGGGTTGGAGGTCGAGCGCCGAAATGCCGCCCGTCGCGGTGTGGAGCGGCTGGACGCCGGACATCAAGTCCTGCGCGCGAGCCGCCATATTGGGAGCGGGCGCGGAGGCCGCAGGCGATGGTGCCGCAGGGGCAGCGGGCGGCGCAGCGCGGGCCGGAGCGGGTAAGATCAAGGCCAGGCTCTGCAGCAGAAGCAGCAGAACCGTCAAAGCGGAGATCAGCGTACGACGCGAAAGGCGCGGCGGCGAAGGGACACGATGGCTGCGGAACATGGATCACCTCCTGATGTCCATCTCACGACGGGACGACCGGTTCAGCGGTAAGGCAACGGATGGTGGCTGTCACAAGGCCGTGGAAGGGACGCCCGACAAGGCGTATGGGGACCGCAGCGCCGTGGCCCGGCTTCCGCCGGCTGCAGAATTATGGTTGAAGAGTACCCGGCTCCCGGTAGGCGGGCGACCGGGCCCTCAGCCTGGGCGGTGTACACCGTCCTAAGCATGCTTAATTTATAGAATTATATCATATATTTACTAAAAAGTCAAGCTTTGGTCTGTGGGGCTTGAGGGCTGTTGCAAAGTCTGTCCCCGATGCCGGGACGGCGCATAGCGAAGGAGCGGAGCGGCTGCCTGTCCAGAGTCCTGCGAGGAGACGCAATCCCCTCTTGCCATTTGGGAGTTTGCCACGCCGTCTTCGACGGCTCGCAAAGACGGAATCGAGATCCCCGGCCCCATGGCCAAGAATCCGTCAAACTACTCTGCAGCAGCCCTATGTGGGACGGGAGGGCTAATTCCGAGTTGGGGCGGGAGCACTCCCAGGTGCGAGCAGAGGCGTTTTCTAGAATACCTCCGTCACAAACACAGAGATGAGGATCAACAGAATCCCAGTCAGAAAACCGAGTAGGACCAGACTGAGAGAACTGCTGACATTGATGATAACGTTCGCCATCTCGCCTCTATTCATATGGCGAAAGCTCTCCGCAGGGAGCGCCTGGAAACTGGCCCACTCCCGACCCGCGGCCAGCCGTGACGACGCGCCAGCGACGATCACCAGGCAACCCGCAATGAAGAATGCGTTGCTGTAGGCCAGCGACGTGTCCCACGCTCGAACGTAGCCGATGGCGCCAATGGCGATGCTAACCATCACGGTGAGCACGATGGCTTTTCCACACATTTTGAGGGTGGCCATAAGGACCAATCGTTTCATGTGGGCCTTGTCAAGACCTCCCACCAGCGAATTACCTCGAGTCTACGTCCGTAAGGGCCGGCGTACACCAAGTCCTGGCCACGACACCGGAAGCTTTGGAGGATGGTGTCTGTGCAGTGGAGGTTCGACGATGCAACTATCATAGTCCGTAACTGGCTGTTTGTCAAGCTGAATGACAACTTTGCATCAGCCGTCCATCTGTTTCTTCCACAGATTGACAGCCGCCGTGGAGGGTGATATACTGGCTTGCAGCAGCCGGTGCGATGGTCCAAGTAGAAGGAGGCCTGCCCGGCGTCCATCCGCGGTCCAGTTTGACCACGACAGCCAGCCACCTCGACAAGAATCGCACCATCACCAGCTCCAGCCAGTATCCGCCCGCCGGCGACTGAGGGGCGCCTGGGCCTGGCCCAGAAGGGCCGACTTGCGAGAATCCTTGCGGCGTAGCAGAGGCGCGGGCGCCGATCCCTGGCCCGCGGAAAGGAGCGCGTGATGAACGTCCGGCGGATTCTGATCTTGGTGGTGGTGGCCTTGCTGCTGCCCGTAGCCGGGGGTCGCGCCGCCCAGGCCGGGGAGCCCAGCCCGGGGCCCGACATCGATCCCATCTGGTTGTATTTTGACAGCTTGCCAGCCGGCACCCGCATCGACGACGAGTACGCTGCCACAGCGGGCCTCCACTTTCTCAACGACTACGAGGCGGGCAAGACCTATCGCTCCAGCCCGCAGATCACGCAGTTGGCCAACGCTCACTCGTCACCCAACGCGCTGGTCAACAGCTACTCCGACTCGGAGTTGTTCAACAGCGCCAACGTACCGCTGGTCTTCTGGTCCGACGTACCGCTGAGCGGGGTGGGCATGTGGCTGGGTACCACGCAGAGCTGGTGCACGCCGCAGGCCAGCATCAAGCTGTACGACTGCAACGGCTTCCTGCGGGGCCAGGACACGGCCGCGGTCAGCAGCGCCTTCAACACGCCCATCGAGGTCGACATCACCGATCCGGCCCACCCGGCGCAGCTGGTGGTCATCGACTATGGCGACACCCAGTGCCCGGAGGCGATCGACGATCTGGCGGTGCAGCCGGTGGCGGGCAGCTGCACCGACTATTTGGCGCCGGTGGTGACGATCACATCGCACAGCGCAGCCGAAGTGGTCAACGACGCCCAGCAGATCCTCAGCGGCTATGTGACCGAGACCGGCATCCTGAAATCGGTGAAGGTCAACGGCGCGGCGGCCCAGGTGTACTATAGCCAGGGCTTCTACCATTTCTCCAAGCACGTGACCCTGCAGGAGGGCAGCAACACCTTGACCGTGGTGGCCGAGAACGGCAGCGGCGGCAAAGGCTCGGCCCAGGTGGTGCTGACCCTGGGCACGCCAACATCGGCCAGCCTTGGCCAGTTCCACCTGACGCAGCGGGGGGTGATGAAAAACGCATCGTGCGATATCGACGTGCCCTTTGTAGCCGGCAAGTCGACGCTGGCGCGCATCTACCTGCAAACCAAGACGGCCTCGGGCAAAGACACCTACGCCGGCTCCGTCGAACTCAAGCTGTGGCGGCAGACCGCCAGCGGCGACCAGCTGGTCGATACGTTGTGGGGGACGACCTACTCGCCCTTTGTCAGCCAGTTCAACTCGCCCAACCACATGGGGGCCATTCACTTCTGGATCCCGGGCGACAAGGTGACCACGCCGGGCAAATACAAGTTCGAGTTCCAGCCCTACGTGGGCCTGACCAAGATCGGCGGGCCGCTGGTCGCCAACTGCGGCGGCACCTACTTTTCCTTCTTTGAGACCGACTCGGTGCGCCCCTTCCTGTTACCCTTCGAGGCGGGCAGCACCTCCCAATACCTGCAGAACACTGATTATGTCAAATATTTTGCCGTGCAGATGGACAATCTGGTGCGCATCTATCCGGTGCGCGACGGCTATGGGCCGGTGTGGTACACAGCGCCGGCGGGCGTGTACTATGCCGAGGCCAGCCCCCTGCACCTGTGCGACGGCACCAGCGCGACGCAGTCGAGCCTGGCCTACTGCCAGGGCACCGGCTACCGCTGGACATTCGTCGACAAGAGCGGCACCCTGACCCGGGGCGACGCTGCCCCCTTCACCGTGGATGCGTCCTATGAGGAGATCTGCCCCAAGGCGGACCCTACGGCGCCCAAGGACCGCAACTTGGGCGGGATCGTGCAGAGCAGCGACCTCTTCACCTACACCTTTACGGCCGGCCTGGGGGTGTTCCGGCCGGGTGCCCACCCCAGCTGGTTCGCGGCCAAGCACATCAACCCCCTCGACGCCGATGGCGATGGCGATGTGGACCTGTCCGATCTGCAGCGCGTAGGCGCCGAGTACCGCGACGGGACGACCTGGTCGACCACGTGGTCCAACTATAGCCAGGGGGACGTGTTCCGCTTCTTCCGAGACCAGGACGGCGACAACTGCAACGATGCCAAGGTGACGGCCTGGAGCGCTGCCGGTGTTCCGACCTTCACCGAGCCGCAGGCCGATGTGCGTTACCTGTTCGAGATGTGGAAAAAGGCGCTGATGTGGACGCCGCTCCAGACCGCCTACGATGCCCACAACCAGGCCCAGCCCGGCACCGACAAGGATGCCGTCCGGCCGGTCTACACGCTGCCCATCCCCCTGGTCGCCCCCGAGCCGTTCCACGCCGTCGGCGGCGGCTCATCGAGCGGCGGCTATAGCTGGATCAAGGTCGAAAACAGCGCCGTACTGGCCCACGAACTGGGTCACACCTACACCCTGGAGGACCTGTACCGCCAAATGATCGATCCGGAAGCCGACGACCTGGTGACCAAAGAGAACGCCTGGATCGTCTATGTCGGCTACCAGAGCTACGACCCGCACCAGGTGGAGGCGGTGATGGCCCGCGGGCTGGCCGACCGGGATGTGTTCATCTCCGACAATTACAAGACCGTCTTTGAAGCGCTGCTCAAGACCTCGACGGCCGCTGCCGCGCCGGCCGAAACCGGCCCCGCGTTGGCCATCAGCGGCCAGATCTTCGGCGGCGACCAGCTGCTGGAGGCCAACACGGCCCTAGTCTCGGATCTGGCGCCCACCGCCCCCGATCCGGAGAGCCCCTACCGCCTGGTCTTTGGCGCGACGGACGTGCTGGCCGAGGTTCCCTTCCCGCTGGAGGAACCCCATGGGCCGGTGGACGATCCGACCGCCGATCCGCCGCCCCAGGAGGAGGATGCGAGCGGCACGCCCCAGTTCTTCCACGTGGTCGCGCCTTGGCCCGATGGTGCCGAGTGGGTCGATCTCTACGTCGGCGAGGAGCGGCTGGCCCGCTTTGAGCCGTCCGCCCAGGCGCCGTGGGTGGCGCTGACCCGGCCCAATAGCGGCGGGTCCTTTGGCCCGTACGACGAGGTGCCGGTCACCTGGGAAGCCGGCGACCCCGATGGCGACGACCTGCAATTCACGCTGTACTACTCACCCGACGGCGGCGAGCGGTGGATCTTGGTCGCCTCGGGCCTGACCAGCTACGAATATGCCTGGAACTTGGGCGATGTGCCGGGCACGACCAGCGGCCAGGGCCTGATCCGGGTCACGGCCTCCGACGGCTTTCACTCAGCCGAGGATCTAAGCGACGAGCCAATTGCCATCGGGGGCAAGCCACCGCAGGTCGCTATCCTCGATCCGGCGCCGGACCAGCAGTTCATGCAGTGCGAGCGGGTCCACCTACGGGGCATGGCCCTCGACCCCGAGGGCCAGATGGCGAACGTGACCTGGTTCCTGGATGGCGAGCCGCTGGCGGCAGGGCTGGAGGTTGAGCTCGACCCCTTGCCGCCGGGCCAGCACGGGGTAGTGCTGGAAGCCGTGGACAACGACGAGTATGTCATCGCCGATGAGGTCCCATTCGGGGTCACGCCCGATGCCGACTGCGACGGCATGCCCGACGAGTTTGAGCTGGCCTATGGCTTGGAACTTGGCCTGGCCGACGACGCGGGGTTGGATGGAGACGGCGACGGGCTGATCAACTTGGACGAGGCCTGGTACGGCACCGAGCCCGACAACCCCGACACCGACGGCGACGGCATCCCGGATGGCGAGGAGGTGGCCCTGGGCACCGATCCCCGGGACCCGGACAGTGGGCCGCAGACGCCCCACATCTACCTGCCCCTGGTGCTGCGGGCGCGATAGGACCTGCCCGGCGAAGGACCTAGCGTGACCGTGACTGGTTGCTTAGGGATCGAGGCAGTCAGCCGGGCGCGTGCGTGAAGAAAGGCGATATACTGGGAACTGTGCGCAAGTGACATGATGCCCAGCTCGGGCAATGGGGGCGAGGCAAGGACCAGGACGGTGAATGACCTGGGGAGCGACGAAGGAGGAAGGGGTCAGCCGATTGTATACACTGTAGAATATGGGGCGGGGGGCAGGCGCGATGCCTGCCCCTTTTTTGATCAGGGAATGGAAGACGCCCCCTGGGCACGGCGACATCCCCGAAGGGGACTTGCACGGCGTCCCGCCGCTCCGCCGCGCCGGGGCACCTGTACAGCAGTGGGGCGTGCCCAGGAGCCGCGTCCCTACAGGAGCAGGACTTTCATTTTATTAATTTATTTAATTTCTACTTGACAAATAGGACTAGAGGGTGTATAATGTGCTTTGGTTGCATTCGACGGTTCGATGAACAGCATCGAGTCTCGCCGGTCCCCACGGCACGCGGACGGAGGCAGGGGAAGCGGGGCTCTGACGCAAGGAGAGGACTGTGCCACAGAAGTACCTTCATTTCCGATTCATCCTGGGCTTTGTTGTGATGCTGGCGCTCGTGGGCGGCCTGCCCGCTGCGGCGATGGCCGAGACTGGACAAGCAGCAGACGCTCGCAGTGCCACCGATGGCCTGCCGGGCATTCGTTACTTGCACGTCTCCACCGGCGACAACGTTCTCGGCAGTTCGACCTACCTCGATCACCCCCTGCTCAACGATGACCCCGACGCTATTGTGTTTGTCACACAGAACATCAATGCGGGGGGAGGCTTTGGGGGGACCATCAACGAGCACGAGATCGGCGTGTGGTACGATTCCTTCTATGCCAAGTGGGCGGTCTTTACCCAGGATGGGAGCAGTATGCCCGTAGGCTCCGACTACAACGTGCTGATCCCGGGTCCGGCCAGCGGTGTGTTCGTCCATACGGCGACGGCCGGCAACATCGACGGCCAATCGACGTACCTCGATCACCCGTTGACGAACAACCAGCCCGATGCGCTGCTGCTCATCACGCAAAACTGGAACCCGGGCGGAGGAGGCGGTACGTACAACGACCATCCGGTCGGGGTGTGGTACAGCGAGTCCGAAGGTAAGTGGGCGATCTTTAACCAGGATTTGGCGGAGATGCCGGTGGACGCTTCGTTCAACGTGCTG
>JASFOV010000215.1:0-7474 GCA_050116355.1 Anaerolineae bacterium | reverse complement strand
TCTATCATACCACGACGTCATAGTTTTGTCAATTATTTGAACAGAAAGAACCTGTTAAATCCGCATTAAAATTTGACACAATGTCGACGGTTTGCGCTGCATCACCAGGAAGGGAACAGCCCTTCGGTGGACGCCCTTGCCCACTGAGGGGCCGGTGTCAGTATGTCAGCTGTTAGGAGCCGGGCGTCGCTGCGCGGATGCTGCCCCGTAGCTTGGTGAGGAGCTGGCGACGGGTGGTACTTACGGCCCGCCGGATCGAGGGGATGCGCAGAATGAACAGGGCCGCCAGGATGACCCCATAGGGTAGCGGATCACCCAGGTCCTTGTCTAGCCAGAAGAAATGGGTGACGGCCAAGATGCCGGCCAGGTAGACCAACCGGTGTAGGCGTTTCCAGGTCCGGCCCAATCGCTTCTGCCAGCCCCGGGTCGATGTCGCAGCTAGGGCCAGCAGTAACAAGCCTGAAGCAAGGCCCAACAGTACGAACCACTGGTCGAATATCGCTTGCTGGAGTAATTCCAGATCGAAGCCATAATCCAGACCGGCGAAGGTCAAGAAGTGCAAACCGGCGTACACAAAGGCATATACCCCCAACGCCCGGCGGACGCGGGTCACGTGCTTCCAGCCTGTGAGTGTGCTGATGGGCGTGCACGCCAGCGATAGGACCAACAGGATCAGGGCCCCCTGCCCAGTAATCGTCGTGATCTCACGGACGGGGTCAATGAGGAACAAACCCTGTGTGTACCGCCAAGCTAGCCAAGCCAGGGGCAACAACGCCCCAATATGGACAATGAGTCGCAGCCAGTTGGCGCGGAATTTCTCTAGTAGTACCACTCTCTCGAATCCAATGGGTCGTACAGCTGGGCGACCTCTTCGGCGTAGCCGTTGAAGAATAGAGTGTCTATGCGACCGGTCTCACCAATCCGCCGCTCTGTTGCCTGGGACCAGCGTGGATGATCTACTTCAGGATTCACGTTCGCCCAAAAGCCGTACTCGCGGGGCGAAGCTGCCATCCACAGCGAAACTGGCTGCTCCTCCACCAAGTCGATCTTGACGATGGACTTGATGCTCTTGAATCCATACTTCCAGGGCACCACCAGCCGTACGGGGGCACCATTCTGCGGCAGCAGTGGCTTGCCATACAAGCCGGTCGCCAAGATGGTCAGGTCGTGCATGGCTTCAGCTACACTCAAGCCCTCGACATAAGGCCACTCGTAGAAGGGACTACTCAGGCCGGGCATCTGTTCCGGATCGTAGAGCGTTTCGAAGCGCACATACTTTGCTTGGGACATCGGCTCGACCTCTTCTAGCAGACGGGCCAGGGGAAAGCCGATCCAGGGGATGACCATGGACCACGCCTCCACGCAGCGGAGACGGTAAATCCGCTCCTCCTGCGTGAAACGGAACAGGTCGTCCAGGTCGAAGGTCTTCGGATTGTGTACCAGCCCGCCAACCTGTACAGCCCATGGCGAAGTGCGAAAGTCCTCTGCCAGGCGGGCGACCCTCTCTTTGCTGGTGGTAAACTCGTAGTAGTTGTTGTAGTTGGTGACCGCCTCTAAAGAAGTCAAAGCTTGTCCTAGCTCATCCGTAGTCCCACTCAGAGGGGGAAAGCTGGCTTGGGCCGCCGCGAGAGTCGGTGGGATGCTTGTGTCGGTCGCGGTAACTGGCGCTGAACTCTGCTGTCCAGGGCCACACGCAGCCAACAAGAGCGTGCTGGCTGCCAAGGCGCCTGCTCCCTTCATGAACCGTCGCCGTGAAAGATAGACCTCCTCAGGGGTGATCTCTGAAGGTTTAATGTCAACCATGCTGGTATTCTATTTCCTTTCTGTAGATTGTCGTTGTCAAAGTGGACCCGCGCAGAATTCCGGCTGGCCTACTCGGGCCTTGGTCGGAACACATGGGTCCTTGATAGCTGCTTGTACATGTCATACAGAACTCTACTCAGTCCTCTCCGGCAGGACAAAACGAAAGCATGTGCCCTCCTCTGGCACGCTCTCGGCCCGGATCTGTCCCCCATGGGCCTCGACGATGCCTTTGGCAATGGCCAGGCCCAGGCCAGCACCGCCGGTGGCCCGGCTGCGCGACTTTTCACCGCGGTAGAACCGTTCGAAGATATGGGGCAGATCTTGGCTGTCGATCCCCTGACCACTGTCGCTGACCTCGACCATGACACCTTCGGTGTCCCTAAAGGCATGGATCTTGACAGTGCCGCCCGGTGGTGTGTGTTGTAGGGCGTTGGCTACCAAATTCGATAGCACCCGCCCAATCTGCTGGGCATCCAAGATCACCGGATCCACGCCGGGCTCGGCGCTGCCCTGTAACGTCACTTCCTGTTGGGCAGCCAGTTCTCGGAAGCTCTCCAACGCATCAGAGATCAGGTCTGAGATCGAATTCGTGGCCAATTCCAGGGGTACTCCTCCGGCTTCCAGTTGGGCCAGCTCAAAGAGATCGTCAATTAGAAGCGAAAGCGAGCGAATCTCTCGTTTGGCCGTGTCGAGATATCGGTCGACCGTAGCCGGGTCCTGGACAATCCCATCAGCCAGTGCCTCTACGATTGCCCGGATCGAGGCCAGTGGTGTCCGGAGGTCATGCCCCGCCCAGGCAATCAGGTTACGCCGTAACGTATCCAGTTCACGTTGCTTGCGGTCCGCTGCCTCCAATTGAGATGCCATTTCGTTGAACGTTCGTGCCAGACTGGCCATTTCGTCGTTGCCCGTGACGGGTACCCGGGCGCTCAACTCACCGTGAGCAATCCGTTTGGCTGTCCGGCCAAGGGTGGAGAGGCGATCGGTTAGGGCCACTGACAAAAAATAGCCCACCGACATGGCAATGCCTCCGGCAAACAATAGCAATACTGTCGCCAGCAGCAGATCGTGCTGGCTGGCAAACATCAGGCGCGCTGTAACCCATACGTTCAGGAATGTCAGCAAGCTGGCCACGGCATATCCACCAAGCAGCACCCAGCTAATGCGCGGCGAGTGGTTGATCCAGCCTAAGCGGTAGGCACCGTAGCCGACCGCCACCGAGAACGTGGCGGTGATGGCCAGAAACAGGGCCATGAGACCCAGCTCGCTCATCGGCGGGTTCATCAGCAGGAAGAAAGTGGCCAATGCCAGGGCCAGGGTAAGAGCTACACCGCCCACGAAGCGCACGTGCGGGTTCAGCATCGGACGGGTCTTGATCGTGTTTTCCATAAGCACCTCACGGTTCAAAGCGATAGCCCACACCCCACACTGTCTGGACGTAACGCGGTTCGCCTGGATCCAACTCAATCTTTTCCCGGAGTCGCCGCACATGCACCGTGACCGTGCTCGGGTCGATATATTCCGTCAGTCCCCACACCAGGTCCAGGAGCTGATCCCGGGTAAAGACCTGCCGGGGATGGCGGGCCATGGTCCATAGCAGATCGAACTCTTTGGCAGTGAGTGTGATCTCTTTGCCGGCAACTTCTACCAGGCGGGTCTGCGGATCGATCCGCAGATCGCCATAGATCAGAGGCTGCTCGATGCTCCCTGACGCAGTGCCCTGGGTCCGGCGTAGCACCGCCCGGACCCGGCTAACCAGCTCTTGCGGGCTGAATGGCTTGACGACATAGTCGTCGGCGCCCATCTCCAAGCCAGCGATGCGGTCCTGTTCCTCACGCCGAGCTGTGAGCATGATAATCGGGGTGTCGCCTCGCTCGCGCAACCAGCGTGTGATCTCCAGCCCATCAACGTTGGGTAACATCAGATCCAGTACAACTAGGTCGGGCATCTGGGTCGCAAGCGACTCCAGCGCTGCCTGGCCCTCATCCACGACGGTCACTTGGTAGCCTGCGCGCCGGAGGTACAGGCTTACCACCTCGCGGATGCTCGGTTCATCTTCCACAACTAGAATCCTCGCGTCCCTCATCTGCAACGCCTCTCTCCTTCTGGCAGGGCGATTGCGACCTGCCCGACACCTATACTATACCAGAACTCTTACGATTTGGATGTAGAATTCTTACAAAAAGATTACGAGCTCAGCGCTGGTGCCAAATCGTCAAATCTCGGATGTTGACAAACGTTTGTACCTGTGGTAGAATGGCGTTGCAAACGTTTGTATTGTGTTGACCCGCTGCTGGTGGGCATGCCTCACACGATAGGACGAACGCTCACTCTTTGTGGGGAGAAGGGATTGCGACGGTGCCAGTCTCGATCAAGGATGTCGCCCGTATTGCAGGAGTAAGCCCTGGCACTGTGTCCCGTGCCCTGCGGGACAGCCCCCGTGTTCACCCCAAAACCAAGGAACGGATCCACACCATAGCAGAGGAGATGGGCTACGTGCCCAATACCATCGCCCGCAGTCTGGTTACGGGCCAGACGTATACGGTCGGCCTTGTCGTGACCACGATGACCGATCCCTTTCTGGGGAGTCTGGCCCAGACTGTCGAGTTCACAGCCAATGGGCATGGATACACTGTGATTCTGACCAGCTCCAATAACCAGCCCGAACGCGAGATTGCGGCTGCAGAGATGTTCCAAACTAGGCGGGTCGATGGCGTCATTGTCACTTCGTCGCGCATCGGCGCACTGTACCAGAAGCGTCTGGAGCGCCTGAGGGTGCCCGTGGTGTTGATCAACAGCCTAGCTGAGTACAAGAGTCACAATATTTACTCTATCGGCGTGGACAACCACCATGGAGGCTACTTGGCCACCCAGCACCTGTTGCAGAAGGGACACCAGCGCATTGCCTACGTAGCATCCCCCCCGGGCCGCAGCGATGACGAGCAGCGCATGGCCGGCTACCGTGATGCACTGGACGAAGCTGGTATAGCCTTGGATCCCTCATTGGTTGTGCGGGGGACAGGCCGAGCGGGTGGTGGAGAACGGGCATTGCCCGTACTCCTGTCGCTCAATGAACCGCCGAGCGCTGTGTTCTGTTACAACGATATGACGGCCATCGGACTCGTGCATGCAGCCCGAGAAGCGGGTTTGTCGTTACCTGAGGAACTGGCTGTTGTAGGCTTTGACGATATCGCATTCGCCCAATTTGCATACCCATCGCTGACGACCCTCGCCCAACCGGTGACCGCGTTGGGCGAGGGGGCTGTGGAGATGGTATTGGCCCTTTTGGCGGATGATGGGGCAGACGGCGGGTTTGTTGCCAACCGTTTGGTCCGGGGACGTCTTGTTGTCCGTGCTTCATCGGGCTAGGTCAAAGATTGTGGCTTTTGTGATCGGAGGTGGCATTCGAGATGAAAATCTATATCACCGGTGGTTCGGGGCTGGTCGGAAGTAATGTCCTCAAGGTAGCAGTCGAAGGCTATCAGGCCCGCGTGTTTGCCACGATGCACCATTGGCAGCCACGTGCACCTACCGCGTATGAATACGGTGTTGTCGACGTGAATGACCGGGACCAAGTCCTGGAGAGTGTACGCGCCTTTGAACCTGAGGCGATCGTACACTGCGCTGCGCTGTTGGATCTTGCCCTGCTATACGATCAGCGGGAACTCGGCTGGCAGGTGTTCGTTGAATCTACCCGGTATCTGACCGAAGCGGCTAACGAGGTCGGGGCCAAGATGATTTTGCTCTCGTCAGACTGGGTTTTTGATGGTACTCAGACCATGGCCGATGAGACCACCCCACCCAATCCGATCAATTACTATGGTGTGCTCAAGGTCGTCGGCGAGACCCTCCTCTCGGCCATGGGTCACAACTGGGCGGTGGCCCGGATAGCCGGCGTCAACGGCGTCCACTGGGCTCGTCCCGAACTTCCGTTGACCCAGAACGCCGGGTTTGGCAATCTAGCCCCGGCCGCGGCTATCACGCTGCGGGCTGGACAGCCATTTACGGTTTGGCAAGGTGCGGTCAATATGCGAGGCACGCCCACCTTGGCCAGCGAGATCGGGGAGATGGTCCTTCGCATCATCGAGAAGGATTGCTGTGGCATCTTCCATTGCTGTGGAGCGGAGAGCGCAACGCGGTTGGAACTGGTCCGTGCGACAGCAGAAGTCTTTGGGCTAGATCAGGATCTGATCCAGGTCGGAGCACCCGACCCGGTCGATCCCGCCAGCCTGACCGGTATTCCCGTTCCAACAGATACCAGCTTGAGCCAGTCCTACACGACCCAGCAATTGGGCTATACCCCTTCCGGTCTACACGAGGCCTTGGAACGACTGCGGCAGCAAATGGCCCAATGATCTCGATCGGTTGTCTAGGGGCTGGCCGTTTGTAGGTGATCAGCGGCTTCCTGCCAAAGGCCAGGCTATGACACATACGCTGGCTGCGCCGGGCAGCTGGCGGGGGCTAGAACTTCCAACGGAGCGGAGTGCGGCTCCACAAGAAGATCCAAGGAGGTGTCTTCGGTGAAAGCAGCTGTGTTGCGTGGTGTACATGATCTGCGGTTGGAGGAGGTATCCGATCCCGTCCCGGCAGAGGACGAGGTGCTTGTCCGCGTCAAGGCTGCGGGCATCTGTGGCACGGATGTGCACATGTGGGAAGGAACCAATCAGGAGGGTACTTTCCCTTTTATTCCCGGTCATGAGTGGTCGGGTGAGGTGGTTGCCATCGGCAAGGATGTTACAATCGTATCCAAAGGCGATCGTGTCGTGGCCGAGGTACCTATCCCCTGCCGGATCTGTGACAACTGCAAAGATGGCATGGAGCCCAACATGTGTCCCGACTTTGAGTTGTACGGCTTCTCGTGGGAAAATCCCGGGGGTATGGCCGAGTACACCCTGGCGCGCCAGGAGCGGCTGTTCAAGATCCCGGACAATGTGAGCTATGAGGAAGCGGCGCTAGTAGAGCCGGTGTCGGTCGCCTATCATGGGGTATGGGGCTCGGGCGGCGGTGCGGCTCCTCACGACCGGGTGGTCGTCTTTGGTGCCGGCCCGATCGGCTTGTTCGCCATGCTGTCCTGCAAGGCCTCGGGCGCTCCGGTGATCGTGGTCGAGCCACAGGCAGTGCGGCGCCAGGCGGCCCGTGACCTTGGTGCTGATCTGGTGCTCGATCCTACTTCTGGCGATTTGGTCGAGCAGATCCTGGATCATACTGGTGGTCGCGGCGCGACGTTGATCCTCGAGTGCTCCGGCAGCGATGGAGCACTGGCGGCGACGTTGGATGTCATCGGCAAGCAGGGACGCATCGTCCTCATTGGCCAGAGCGCGGGTCGCAAGATCCCGATCGAGATCGGCAAGGCGATTTTTGAGCGCACGACGATCATCGGATCCAGTGGGAGTCCCTACTACTTTCCCAAGACACTGACCTTTATGTCGCGCAAACTCGTGGACCTGATGCCGGTGGTCACCCATCGATTCCCGCTGTCTCACGTGTTGGACGCTTTCGAGTTGGGCCGGAGCGGTGCCGACTGTGCCAAGATTTTGGTGTTGCCCTGAGTGGTACGGAGGCGAGTATGCGTATTGGATTGCATGGCGGCACCATCATGCACACCAACTTGATGACCGATATCCGCGTAGCCCAGGAGACAGGCTACGATGCTATCGAGTTCTACCTCCCC
>JASFOV010000214.1:0-7476 GCA_050116355.1 Anaerolineae bacterium | reverse complement strand
CTATCATCGCGATATTTGGGTATTACGCCTTACCAACGAGGATCCAATGTACGGCGATATCGCCAGCAAGCCGGTGTTCTACCTGTTCGCCAACATCCACGCCCGTGAAGTCGCCACGCCCGAGCTGGCCATCCGCTACATCAAGTATCTGACGGCGGGCTATGGTGGGGAGGGCGGGTACGGCCTCGATCCGGATGTCACCTGGCTGATGGACCACAACGTGGCCTATGTGTTGGTCATGCAGAACCCGGACGGCCACCGGGTCAACGAGGAAGGTACCAACGCCAACCGCCGCAAGAACATGGACAGCGATGATGGCTGTACCTCCCCGAACAGCTGGGGCGTCGATCTCAACCGCAATCATAGTTTCAAGTGGGGCTGTTGTGGTGGTTCGAGCAGCGATCCCTGCGGCATTACCTATCGCGGTCCGCAGGCCGCCTCGGAACCGGAGACGCAGGCCTTTCAGACACACTTTGCTTCGGTGCTGCGGGATCAGAATGGGCCCAACGGCGACGACGAACTGCCGCCGGCGGCGCCGATCACGACCACCGGTATCTTTGTCAGCCTGCACCAGTACGGCGATCTGGTGATCTGGCCCTACGGCTTTGACACGGCGCCCAATGACGCCGATCTGAAGGCCATCGGGCGCAAGTTCGCTCACTACAACGGCTACGATCCGGCTGGCTTTCTCTATACGGTGGATGGCGCGACCGACGACTGGACCTATGGCAAGTTCGGCGTGGCCTCGTACACGTTCGAAATCGGTTCAGGTAGGGAGTGTGGTGGATTCTTTGCCGACTATGGCTGCATCGACGGCGTCGATGGCAAGTCCCGTAGTTTCTGGGACGAGAACAAGCCAGCGTTCCTCTACGCGCACAAGATCGCACGCACGCCCTACATGACCGTGTATGGCCCGGACAGCGAGGACCTGGCGGTCGCACCGCACGTGGTCCCAGCGGGAACTGCGGTCGAGCTGGCGGCCGTCGTGGCCGACCGGCGGTACCTGACCGATACCCTGCATCCGGTAGCTGCCGCCGAGTACTTTGTAGATGCGCCGGGCCAGGATGGCAGCGGGACACCCCTGTCGCCCAGCGATGGCGCCTGGGGAGGGGAGGTGGAACCGGTGACGGCTACGGTGGATACTACTGGTTGGATGCCGGGGCGCCACTATCTGCTGGTACACGGCCGGAATGAGAGCGGCGACTGGGGTCCCTTTACCGCGGTCTTTGTCTACGCCAGCGAGCCGGGCACCTCGTCGCCCGTGATCGAGGGCTATGTGCGCGATGCGGTCACGGAGGTTTCTCTGGAGGCGACCGTGACGGCCAATAATAGCTTTCAAACCAGCTCCGATGCGACGACCGGCTACTATAGCCTGACGGTCATCAGCGACACTTACGATCTCAGCGCCGTGGCTGCTAGCTATGCCATCTCCACAGTGATGGGGATAGAAGCACTGGACGGACAGACCATGCAGCAGGATTTCCACCTGCTTCGTATGGCGCCCAATGCCCAATTCACCAGCAACAGCCCGGTGCTCCTGGGCCAGCCTACCATATTCACCAATACCACGATTGGCGAGCCGCCCTTCCGCTTTCGGTGGGATATGGGCGATGGTCTTGGTATGTCGAGCGAACGAGACCCGATCTACACCTACGGGAGTACAGGCTGGTTCACCGTTACGTTGGTTGTGACTGATGTCAATGGCCAAGATAGCACCCGCCATCCGGTTTCTGTTCTGACGGGCATCTATCTACCGGTCGTGTTGCGCGACGGATGACTCGGCGTCCTTGATCTTGCCTTCTGAGCTCAGCCCATACCGGGTGCGCAGTGGTTCTGGGGTGGTACAGAGCTGCCACGGAAGCCAACCTGTCCCTGCGATTTGACATCCTTTCGACGCGTGTGCTATACTGCACTCAGCCGTAGGCCTTGTGTTTCATTGCCGAATCCGCGACCTTACCCCGTAACAGTGGAGGCTGTTTTGATCCCGGAAAGAGAATTGGAAGCCCTGAAGACCTTTAACAGTCACGGTGGCATCACGCTGAGCGCATACCTGCGTCTCGATACGCCCGAGCATCGCGAATCTGCCTATGAGCAGTTACTGGAGCAAGTCAAGACCCGCTTGGAGGAGTGCGGGCGCGATGTGCAGTGCAGGGAAGAGATCCAGGAGGATCTCGAGATTGTCGATATCTACCTCAAGACAAACGGCCATCGCTGGCATCCGGGTCTGGCGATCTTTTCCTGCGCGTCGGCGCTGTTTTGGCGGGTCTATCCTCTCCCGGCTCCAGTTCCGACCCAGGTTGCTGTCGGGCCGTCGTTCGATCTCGAGCCACTGATGCAAACCAGCGCCTAAATCGGCCAAACGGTTGTTGAAATCATGAGCGAAGGGGGCATGTGCTCCCTTCTTTTCTTATGAGGGCAGCAGCGTGCCGGGGGTGCCTGCAGTGGGGATCAAAGGTTGCGCGAGCGGATCATGGAGATTAGTAGCCAGACGCCGGCCGCTACCGCGCCGAGAAAGGCGATCTGCGCCACGGGGATACCGATGCCCAAGATCGGGAGGTTCCAGCTTTCCTTGCCGCCGTGCAAGATGAGGGCTGAGCCAATGATGAGGGCGGCAACCACGACGCTAAAGGCGATGCGGTTGCCCAAGCTATTGAGCTTGCCTATGATCAGTTCCAGCCGCTGCAGGTCGATGCGGAAGGTGAGTTCGCCCTCCTCCAGCTGTTCCCAAAGTTCGTCCAAGCGCTGGGGAAAGGCCTGGGCCAGGTCTGCCGCGTAGCGCATGGAGCGCATCGCCCGCCGCCCGGCCATGATGGGCGACAGCCGGGCGCGCACCAGTTGCAGGGCAAAGGGGCGGACCGCATCCACCAGCATGAACTCGGGGTCGAGTGCCCGTACCTTCCAGGGTGACGATGGTCCGCGCCAATAGGGCCAAGTCACCCGGTAGATATACTTTGTGGCGGTAGGCGGTAGTGAAAATCTCGCCGAGCATCTCGCCCACAGGAATCTCCTCGAGGGCAATCCCCCAGTACCGGACCAAGAGACGTTGTAGATCACGCTCCATGTCTTCCAGCGACGGCCGGCCGCGGACGGCGCCCATTCTTACCACGGTGCGCGCCAGGCCACCGGCGTCCTGGTCCAAGAGCTGCAGGAACATGTCTCCCAGCAGTCCCTTCTGGCGCGGCGTCAAATAGCCCACATTGCCAAAATCCACAAAACCGATACGGCTGTCGATGGCCATGATGTTGGCCGCGTGGGGATCAGCGTGGTAAAAGCCATCGACGAAAACCTGCTTCAGGTAGCCATCGACGGTTGTTCGGGTAATCGAGGACAAGTCATAGCCAGCCGCGCGCAGTTTCTCTATTTGGTTCAACTGGATGCCCTCCAGGTACTCGAGGGTGATTACGCGCTGGCTGGTCAGACTCCAGTAGACCCGGGGCACGACGAAGCGGTTATCGTCACTCAGGTTGGACCGCAGGCGCTCGGCGTTGCGCCCTTCGATCTGGTAGTCGAGCTCCTCTCGCAAGGACCGGGCCAGCTCCCCGGCGATCGCCACAATGTTGTAGTCGCGCATGGTCGCCGAGCGCCGTTCCAGGAATCGAGCTTGACGCTGTAGTAGGTCCAGGTCGGCCTCAACCGTTTCCTCAATGCCCGGGCGCTGAACCTTGACCACAACGGCTGTCCCGTCGGATAGGGAGGCGCGATGGACCTGGCCGATGGAGGCGGACGCAATGGGTACCGTCTCAAAGGTGAGGAATAGCTCCTCAGTTGGCGCACCCAGTTCCTGCTCGATGGTGGCATAGACCTCTTCGACCGAGACCGGCGGTGCCGCATCCAACAGCTTGGAAAATTCCTCAATGTAGGCGGGGGGCAGCAGGTCAGCCCGTCCGCTTAGGAACTGGCCTACCTTGATGAAGGTGACGCCCAAGTCCTCCATCGTCCGGCGCAGGCGCTCGGGCACACTGAGCCGCCCCACGTCTTCCGCGGCGCGAACGGGACGGCGGCGCCAGTAGCGCGGCAGGAAACGTTCCAGTGCCAGTTGTTGCACCAGGAATCCAAGCCCATTACGGATGAGTACGTCGGTGACGGTCCTGACCCGGACAATTTCAGCTCGCCGGCGGCGCCACGGAAGAAAAGACACGGTTCTGAGCCTCCCCCTATGAGAAGCGTTCGCCTGGAGCCATTATACTGTAGTTTGGGCGGCCCGACAAGACTGCGCCTCCGGCCCCCACCAGGTTCTACAGTACTATTGCCCTGGACCGGCATTGCTGGTATAATCTACTACCAGGAAGCAGTGAAATAGATAGGATTGTATAATGGAGTATGACGTGATCGTCGCCGGCGCGGGCCACGCCGGTTGCGAAGCTGCCCTGGCCGCGGCACGAATGGGAGCGCGCACGCTCCTACTGACCATGAATTTGGACCTGGTGGCCCAGATGCCCTGTAATCCGAGTGTGGGCGGGCCGGGCAAGGGGCACCTCGTCCGGGAGATCGATGCCTTGGGTGGCGAGATGGCGAGGGCCATCGACAACACCCACATCCAAATCCGATTGTTGAATCAGAGCAAAGGACCCGCGGTCCATGCTCTGCGTGCCCAGGCCGACAAGCGCCGCTATTCCCTGCGAATGAAGCATGTTCTGGAAGCGACGCCAAACCTCCATCTGAAGCAGGCTCGCGTCGAGGGCTTGCTGGTCTCCAAGGGCAAAGATCGGGTCCAGGGTATTCTGACACATACCGGGACCGAGTACCGCAGCAAGACGGTGGTGTTGACCACCGGCACTTTTCTATCTGGCCGTGTTCTGTCTGGACAACGGAGCTGGCCTGCCGGACGGGCGGGGGAGTTTCCGGCTGTGGCCCTGTCGTCGAGCCTGCGTGACCTTGGATTCCCGCTGGTGCGGCTACAGACCAATACGCCGCCGCGCATCGACGCCAGGACCATTGACTTCTCGGCAACCACCCTCCAGCCGGGCAGCGATACGCCCCTCCAGTTCCAGATCGGGCGCGATACGGCGCCGGTCCCTGGCTTTTTGAGCCTGCCACCCAATCCTATCTATCCGGTAGCGGCGATGGCGGGCTGGCGCCCACAGTTGCCGTGTTACTCGGTCTATACGACGGACGAAACGCTGCAGGTTGTGCGAGACAATCTCCACCGTTCGCCCATTGCGCCCGGCGCCATCGATGCCCAGGGACCGCGCTACTGTCCCAGTTTTGAGGAGAAGGTAGTACGCTTCCCCCACAAGGAGCGGCACCAGCTGTTCCTGGAGCCTGAGGGCTGGCAAACGGGCGAGGTCTATGTCCAGGGGTTCTTTACGGGTATGCCTGAAGAGGTTCAAGCGGGAATGCTGCATTCCATTCCAGCTCTGCGCCAGGCCGAGATCATGCGTCCAGGGTATGCCATCGAGTACGATAGTGTGCCCTGTCAGGAAGTACGCGCCAGCCTGGAGACCAAACGTGTGGAAGGACTGTTCCATGCCGGTCAGATCAATGGCACGAGTGGCTACGAGGAGGCAGCGGCACAGGGGCTTTTGGCGGGCATGAATGCCGCGCTCACTGCGCAGGGACGCCCGCCGGTGATCCTCCGCCGGGACCAGGCGTACATCGGTGTGCTGATCGATGACTTGGTCACTAAGGAGATCGATGAGCCCTACCGTATCATGACCAGCCGGGCAGAATACCGGTTGTTGCTGCGCCAGGATAATGCGGACCTGCGCCTGACCGAGATCGGCTACCGGGCCGGCTTGGTGTCCCGTGATCGCTTTGAGGCGGTGGAGGACAAGCGAAACGCAGTTCAGGCCGAACTAGACAGGCTTGGTGCGATCTGGCTCCGTCCCAGCGACAATGGGACCAACGAGCTGCTGGCAGCGCGCGGTATTCCAGCGCTGAATGATGGTGTCAATGCACTGCAATTCCTGCGCCGGCCCGAGGCGGATTATAACCTGGTGGCTTCTTTGGTTCCGCCGCCGGAGCCCTTGGCTCCAGAGATAGCGGAACAGGTTCAGATCGAGGCCAAGTACGCGGGTTATATTGAGAAACAGCGTCTAGAAGTGGCCCGTTTCCGGCGGCTGGAGGATCGACGCTTGCCTGCCGATCTGGACTATGAGGCGGTGGTTGGTTTGCGGACAGAGGCACGAGAGAAGCTGGCGTACGTGCGGCCGGCAACGGTGGGCCAGGCAGCGCGGCTGGCCGGTGTCAATCCGGCTGATATCACGGTATTGCTCGTCGAGTTGAAGCGGCGGGAACCACAAGCGGGTGGTGGATAGCGCTATGTCAGAGCGATGTCCGCATCTACGGTTGGCGACGGGCCAGGCTTGGGCACTCCCCGGACCCAGTTCGCGCCATCGCTGCTTTGTTTACAGCCAGCCACAGCGTATCGGCACAAGCTACCAACAGGAAACCTGCTTGACGATTGGTCACCGGCAGTGCCCGCGCCTGGGCAGCCAGCCGTCTGAACTGTCCGATCTGGTTGACCCGGCTTCGCTGGCCTATCCGCCCACCGAAGTAGCACACCGCCGGCCGCTGAACCGCATCGAAGGTATGGTTGGTGGCCTGACGGCAGCCATCCTACTGGCCTTCCTCTTTGTGTCGGCCGTCGTCACCTACCGGCTGGTGGTGAATGAGGAGCCAGGAGCCGCTGCACCGGTGGCCCAAGAGCTACCGCCGGCGCCGACGCAAGTGGCCGTTGCCGCCACGGTCACGGCGCTCCCCACCCAAGTGGTCTCGGTTGCTACGGCTACGCTGCCCTCAGTACAGCCGGGCACGACGCCGCTGCCGGCGGCGGATGCCACGTGGACTGTGGTACCGACTCCGGTCCCCGAGCCAGTGACAGCCACGGCCGTGCCCAACGTCCGGATACCGGCCACATCGCCGCCCACCCGGTTGGTGATCCCCAAGATCGGACTCGACGTTGCGGTGAAGCCCGTGGGCTTTAGAACCGTGGGCAGGGCGAGCAATGTCAGGACTGTATGGGGCGATCTGCCCAATGTAGGTGCGTTCCACAAGACATCGGCCTATCCGGGCCATATCGGCAATACGGTCATCAACGGCCACCGTGACATCAAGGGCTCGGTGTTTCGCCGTTTGGACCGGGTGGAAGTGGGGGACGAGATTGTGCTCTACGTGGGTGAAGATGCGTACCCGTACGTGGTCAGCCAAACGCTGGTGGTGCCCGAGACCTTTGCCTCGGCCGAGCAGCGCGCCGAAAACCTGCGTCTGATCGGCTACATGCCTGAGGAGCGTTTGACGTTGATCACTTGCACACCCGTTGGTTTGGCTACGCATCGCCTCTTGGTCATTGCTAAACCTGCCACGCCCACAAGCCCCGACATGCCGGCGGCGGGCTCCGCTCCGGGACCTTGACGTCGTCCGCCAATTTGCTGCTCGATTCCTTCCATGTTATAATCCTTTGGGTAATTTCTGGGTCCAAAGGAGCAAGGAATGACAAACGACCCCACGTTGCTCGATGCCTCGGCGTTCCCACGT